>DASUUD010000001.1:0-25050 GCA_036374255.1 Solirubrobacterales bacterium
GTGAGTTCGGCGTCTCGTCGGCCAGCCGTTCGGCGTACTTGAGCGGGAAGTAGCGGTCGTCAGGTGCCCAGGCCAGCAGCACCGGCAGCTCGGAGGTGCGCAGCTTCTCCGCCGCCTCGAGCGTGTATCGCTTGTTCATGCCGACCGTGACCTTCTTCAGATCGCGCTTGACGCCGGGGTTCTGAAGCCGGGGCCTCAGCCACGAGTCGATCAGGTCCGCCGGGATTTCCCGGTGCGCGAAGGGCCTGTAGACGGCACGTGCGACCGCATCTATCCGGGTCGGCGCCAGCAGCGCGGTCAGCGCCCCGGGCAGCTTGGCCACCTGGGGGAACGCCTTGAACGCTCCCGGGGGGAAGTTCTCGTGGGTATCGCAGTTGGTGAGGACCAAGCGGCCGATCCTCTCCGGGTGGCGGGTGACGAACACCTGCGACATCGCCCCGCCCGAGTCGTTGCCGACGATCGTGACGTCCTTCAGCTCCAGCGCATCGAGGAAGCTCTCGATAAGGTCGGCGATCCCGTAGGGGGAGAGATCGGCCGCCGGCTTCATCGCGATCTGCTGGGCGCCGATCGGCCAGTCGGGCGCCAGGCAGCGGCAGCGATCGGAGAGGCGATCGACGACGCCGTCCCAGAGCCGCCCGTCGACCAGATAGCCGTGGACGAAGACGACCGGCTTGCCCTCTCCTTCCTCCCGGTAGCGGATCCGGCCGGCCGGAAGGTCGATCTCGCGGCGCTCGCCTGACTGGGGCATGTTGGTCCTCCTCGGTGGATGGGCCCGTTGGCTGGACGCCGCCACCATATCCGCCCCGCACTCGGGATTTGCCCACTTCTCTAGACTGGAAACCATGAAGGCAGGAATCCATCCCGAGTACACGCTTGCCAACGTGCACTGCTCGTGCGGCAACCAGTTCTACACCCGCTCGACCAAGGCGGACCTCCACGTCGAGCTCTGCTCCGAGTGTCACCCCTTCTACACGGGCAAGCAGAAGCTGGTCGACACCGGCGGCAGGGTCGAGCGCTTCCAGCGTCGGGCCGCCAAGCACGCCAAGGCCAGGAAGTAGGAGCGTGAGCGCGGAGGGGGGCTCTCCGCAGGCGACTGCCGCGTCGCCCAACGGCGCGGATCCGCTGCGCATGCCCGATGGCGCCCTCGTCGCCAAGCGCGACGCACCGCTTGGCGGTCAGGCCGTCCTGGAGGGCGTGATGATGCGCGGGGTCTCGGTCTGGGCCGTGGGCGTGCGCAACCCCGAGGGCCAGATCGAGCTCAGCTCCGAACCGCTCGTCCCCTGGGCGCAGCGCCATCGCATCTGGCGCCTTCCCGTGATCAGGGGCGTCGTGGCGCTCGGCGAGTCGCTGAAGATCGGCTTCCGCGCCCTGGCGATCTCCGCCAACGCCCAGCTGGAGGAGGACGACGACGGGAACAGGGAAGAAATCGGTGGCTGGCTCTGGGGCCTGACGATCGCCCTCTCGCTGGCGCTGGCGATCGGGCTCTTCTTCGTCGTACCGGTCGGTCTCACGAGCCTGATCAAGGACCAGCTCGGCTCTGCGTTGCTCTTCTGGCTGATCGAGGGAATTCTCCGCACCGCGATCTTCATCGCCTACATCGTCGCGATTAGCCGCCTCCCGGATCTGCGGCGGGTTTTCGAGTACCACGGTGCCGAGCACAAGACGATCTCCTGCTATGAGGCCGAAGACGAGTTGGTGCCCGCCCGCGCCAAGCTCTACTCGCGGCTGCACCCGCGCTGCGGGACCAGCTTCCTGCTGATCGTGATGGTGCTGGCGATCTTCGTCTTCGCCCCGATCGGGCTGCCGGCCTGGTACTGGCTGCTGGCTTCCCGGATCCTCGGCATCCCGCTGATCGCCGGCCTGTCCTACGAGGTGATCAAGTGGGCGGGGAAGAACCGGCGCAAACGCTGGGTGCGCGGCCTGATGTGGCCCGGCCTGATGCTGCAGAACCTGACCACCCGCGAGCCCGACGAGGAGCAGCTCGCGGTGGCGATCGCGGCACTGGAGAAGGTCCTCGAGGAGCAGCAGCCGGCCAAGGAGCAGGACTCCCCGATCGAGATCGTGGCGTAGCGGCGCGCGGGTCCTGTCACGGGCAGAGCGTGTCCTGCTCGCGCTGGGTTTCTCGCAGATGCGGAGTCCGCCTTCCTAGATGCGTCACCGGGCGAGAAACAGGACGCTGCGCTGCGCGGACACCCTCCACCCGTGCCACCCGCGCGAGCTCGGCCCCAGCTCCACGGCCTATGCGTGCACCCACCCCGGCTGCCCCTATCGTTCAGAGAGATGATTGAGTCGCTGATAGAACAGATCGAGGCGAGGTTCTCTGAGCTGGAGGCTCAGATGTCCGACCCTGCCGTGATCGCGGATCGGG
The DNA here is from genome assembly GCA_036374255.1 of Solirubrobacterales bacterium. Taxonomy (GTDB): domain Bacteria; phylum Actinomycetota; class Thermoleophilia; order Solirubrobacterales; family 70-9; genus VRUE01. The sequence continues at coordinate 2,369 of DASUUD010000001.1, forward strand.
AGCGGTATGCGGAGATCGGGCGCGAGTACCGCGAGCTGCAGCCTGCGCATGCGCTGGCCGCCGAGTACCGGACGCTGAAGGACGACCTTGAGGGCGCGCGGGAGCTGCTCGCCGAAGACGGCGACGATCCCGAGCTGCGCAGGGTGGTTGAGGAGGCGCCGGGCCGGATGGAGGAGCTCGAGGAGGAGATCCGCCTGGCGATGGTCGAGCGCGACCCCAACGACTCCAAGAACGTGCTGGTCGAGATCCGCGCCGGCACCGGCGGCGACGAGGCGGCGCTCTTCGCGGGCGACCTCTTCAAGATGCTGACCCGATACGCGGAGGACCGTGGGTTCGCCACCGAGGTGCTGTCGCAGTCGGCGGCCGAGGTGGGGGGCTTCAAGGAGGTCACCTTGGCGATCAAGGGCGAGGGCGCCTACTCGATCTTCAAGTACGAGGGCGGGACCCACCGCGTGCAGCGGGTCCCGGAGACCGAGTCCCAGGGCCGCATCCACACCTCGACCGCGACCGTGGCCGTCCTGCCCGAGGCGGAGGAGGTCGAGGTCGAGGTCGACCAGAACGACCTGCAGATCGACGTCTACCGCTCCTCGGGGCCCGGGGGGCAGTCGGTGAACACGACCGACTCGGCGGTGCGGATCACCCACAAACCCACCGGGATAGTCGTTTCGATGCAGGACGAGAAGTCGCAGCTCCAGAACAAGGAGCGGGCGATGCGGGTGCTGCGGGCGCGGCTGTACGAGCGCCAGCTCGCCGAACAGCGGGCCCAGATCGACTCCGAGCGCAGGGCGCAGGTCGGCACCGGCGAGCGCTCGGAGAAGATCCGCACCTACAACTTTCCCCAGGGCCGGGTGACCGACCACCGCGTGAAGCTCTCCTCGCACAACCTCGACGGGGTGCTGGGCGGCAACCTCGGTGAGTTCACCGAAGCGCTCTCCGCCGAGGAGAAGCGGCGGCGGCTCGAGGCGGCGGCCTCCACCGCCTGAGGTCGTGGCAGGCCCGGCGACCGCGGGAAGCGTTCGCGAGGCGCTTGCCGGCGCGACCGACGCGCTCCGGGCCGCCGGGATCGAGGAAGCCCGCTTCGACGCGGAGGTACTGCTCGAGCATGCGACCGAATGGGGGCGGGAGAAGCTGGCCGCCGAGCCCGATGCGAGGGTCCCCGCCGCCGAGGGGCGGCGGTTCGCGGAGATGGTCCGCCGCCGGGTGCGGCGCGAGCCGGTCGCCTACATCGTCGGCGTCAAATGGTTCCGGAACATCGAGCTGGCGGTCGACCACCGGGTTCTGATCCCACGGCCCGAGACGGAAATGCTCGTGGAGCTGGCGCTGGAGCTGCGCCCGGACAGGGCGCTGGACGTGGGAACCGGCTGCGGTGCCATCGCCCTCGCGATCGCCGACGAGCTGCCCCGCTGCGAGGTGGTCGCGACGGACACATCCCCCGGCGCGCTCGAGGTCGCTCGCGTCAACGCCGAGCGGCTGGGCCTCGCCGCTCGGGTTCGCTTCCTCGAGGCCAGCGTGCCCGAGGGCGAGGAGTTCGACCTCGTCGTCGGCAACCTGCCCTACGTGGCCGAGCCCGATTGGGCCTCCCTGCAACCCGAGGTGACCGAGTGGGAGCCGCGCGAGGCGCTGCTCGCGGGGCGCGACGGCCTCGACGTGATCCGCGACCTCCTGCCCGGCTGCGTTTGCTGTTTGCGCCGCGACGCGAAGGGAGAGGCGAACGGGGACGGGGTGCTGGCTCTGGAGGTGGGGGAGGGGCAGGCTGCGAAGGTCGCCGAGATGATGCGAGAGGCCGGTCTGGCGGAGGTCGACACTCGGGCTGACCTGAGCGGGATCCCCAGGATCGTGATCGGGCGTCGCGGGGCGCCGGCGTGAGCGAGCTGGTCTCGATCGTGCGGGACGGCCCCGACGCCGCCCGCTCGGCGCTGGAGCGCTGTATCGGCGGCGGCGGAATCGCAGTCTTTCCCTCAGACGGCGTCTACGGCCTCGCCTGCGATCCACTCGACGCAGCGGCGATCGGGAGAATCCACCGCCTCAAGGGGCGGGAGGAAGGCAGGCCCTCGGCCGTGATGTACCTGTCGCCGCTGGCGATGCGCGAGATCGTCGGTGGCCTCGGCCCAGGCACCCGCGAGGCGGTCGGGGCGCTGCTTCCCGGCCCGCTCACGCTGGTCCTCCCCAATCCCGAGCGGCGCTACCCGCTCGCCTGCCGCGAGGACCCGGAGCGGCTCGGCGTGCGGCTGATCGAAGGCCCCCTGGCCGGTGCCATGTGCCCTCTGTTTCAGACTTCGGCCAACCGCAGCGGCGAGCCGCCCCCGGCCCGCTTCGAGGAGGTGCCGGAGGAGATCGTGGACGGTGCCGACCTGGGGATCGACGGCGGGCCGCTGCCGGGCCTCTCCTCGACCGTCGTCGACTTGACCGCCTTCGAGGAGACCGGGGAGTGGCAGGTCCTCCGCGAGGGGGCCCTTGGTCGGGTCGACCTGGAGGAGGCGCTCAGCAGCGCTGGGGTCCGTCGCGGTAGGGGAGGCGGATGATCCGGACGGAGCGGTTGTTGCGCTCGTTCTCCTCATAGAAGAGGTTTCTCGGATCGACCTGCATGACGAAGGCGAAGCAGCCGCGCAGGCCCGTGACGTTGACCCACTGGCGGTCGTAGTCGGACGGGTAGATGTCCGACCAGCCGACCGAGGTGCCGAGCCTCGTCCGCTTGCTCGCGGGGTCCTGGTTGCAGGCCGGGTAGACCCGGCGCGGCGGGGATCTGCGCATCGCCTTCGTGCGCTCCAGGTCGCGGAAGCAGTAGAAGACCTTCGGGCCCTTGCGGACGCGTCGCAGCGGGCGCCGGCGCTCGTCCAGGGACCAGATCTCCATGCTCAGCGGGTCTTCGACCTTCCAGTAGGAGCCTCCGTACTCGTAGCCCACCGAGACGAAGTGGAGCCTGGCCTCGGTGCGGAAGATGCGCACGCCGCCGCCGACCCTGTAGATGGCCTGGTTTGCCCGCATCCAGTTGCGCTTGAAGCGCCGCCCGCGCAGCTCGATGGGCCCCCTGCCGCGGGAGCGGATGTCGTTGCCGCCGTGAAGGAGGAGGCCCCGGCCGTATCCGTAGCCCCCTCCTCCACCGCGTCGCTCGACGTAGAGGTCCTCGGCCGGGCCGACGAGCAGGTCCGGACAGAGCAGCTCGGAAGAGCCCGGTCCCCGGCACGGATTGAGCTGCGCGCCGGCACCCCCGCCTGGGGCTGCCGCCACCCCCGTCACGAGCACGAGGCCCAGCACGGCCAGGGCAATGGCAAGGGCCGTGACTGTCCGCCGGGGAAGCGCTCGCACGGCGGGCAGGCTACCCGGATGCAAGCGCCTCCAACACGTACGCGTCGAGCGGCAGCCGGCGCCCCTTCACCTCGATCGAGCCGAGGGATCTCGTCCTTGTCCCGGGGGGTAGGGCCCCCAGGGTGGAAGCGCCGATCGCCACCTCGCCGACCGGCGCGGCCGACTCCAGGCGCGAGGCCGAGTTGACCGCGTCGCCGATCACCGTGTAGCTGCGTCCCCCTTCGGCGCCGACCACGCCGACCATGGCCTCGCCGCTGTTCACGCCCACTCGAAAGCGGGGCCAATCCGGGTGCTGGGCCGCGACCGCGGCGGTGGCGTCGCGGATCGCCAGGGCCGCCGCGGCCGCCCTGGCCGCGTGATCGGGCTGGTCGCCGCGCGCGTTGAAGGTGGCCATCAGCGCGTCGCCCATCAGCCGCTCCACCTCGCCGCCGTGCTCGTGGACGACTGGTGGGATCGCCCGCTCGAAGTAGGCGTTGAGCATCTCGGTCACCTCGGCGGGGTCCCGACCCTCGGAGAATGCGGTGAACCCGGCGAGGTCTGCGAACACGACGCTGACCTCGCGCCGGCCCCGTGCCGTCTCCTCCATGTAGAGCGCGCTGAAGCGCTCCTCCCGCCACTCGCGACGGGCCGTCACGGCAACGAGCCCGAAGGCGAACAGCATCAGGGCGTGCCACTCCCACCAGCTGGTGTGCCAGTTGCGCGAGAAGGCGGTCTGGAGCGTCGCCTCGGCCAGCAGCACGAAGGCGACCGCGACGGCCAGCGCCAGGGTCGGCGTGGTTCCCGGGCCGAGCCTCGCGTAGCGAGCCGCGGCGATCAGGTACAGCGCGGCCCCGGCAAAGGCCGGGATCACAAGCCAGCCGCTGGTCCGCTCGATATCGGTCGGCTGGTCGAGCGGGCCGATCCCGATCAGGGTCGCCGCGGCCCAGGCGGCCATCACCGCGAGCAGCGCCGCCGCGCCCGCGCGTCTGTTGGCGGCGAACGCGCGGTAGCGGGCGGAGAGCCGATCCGATGCCGAGAGTGCGGCGATCGCCGAGGCGGCGATCAGCCCGACCGGGACCGCGATCACGAAGCCGAGGTTGGAATCGTCGAGCAGCACGCCGGGCGTGGCGAGAGCGTGCAGGCCCAGGAAGCCCGCGCTGCAGAGGAAGGTCAGCGAAACGAGTCCGAGACGGAGATCGCCGCGACGCTCCGCCGCCTCGCCGGTGGCGTGCGCAAGCGCCGCGGTGACAGCGCCCGCGGCGAGCACCAGCCAGAAGTGGGCCGGGTGGTCCTCCCAGGCGACGTCGAGGTGCGGGTCCGCCAGCAGGAGGACGAAGCCGGCCGCCGGCAGGCCGACCGCGAGCGCGACGACGAATATCGAGCGGCTCACGCCGCAAGGCTATCCCGAGCCGCTGGTATCGTCGGCTCAGTCACCGGCGCGGAGCCACGCCATGCACGCGACCTCCGCGCGAGCGATGCGGGAGCACGCCGATGAGCGACCTACCCGAAAATCTTCAGAGCGCGCCACTCGCCGAGGTCGATCCCGAGATCGCCGCGGTCCTCGATGCGGAGCTGCGTCGCCAGCAGGGCACCCTGGAGATGATCGCCTCGGAGAACTTCGTGCCGCAGGCTGTGCTCGAGGCGGTCGGCTCGGTGCTCACCAACAAGTACGCCGAGGGCTATCCCGGGCGCCGCTACTACGGCGGCTGCGAGGAGGTGGATGTCGCGGAGCAGCTGGCTATCGACCGCGCCAAGGCGCTGTTCGGGGCCGAGCACGCGAACGTCCAGCCGCACGCCGGCGCCCAGGCCAACAACGCGGCCTATATGGCACTGCTCGAGCCGGGCGACACGATCATGGGGATGGCGCTCGACCACGGCGGCCATCTCACCCACGGGATGAAGCTGAACGTCTCGGGGAAGCTCTACGAAGTGGTGGCCTACCACGTCCGGCGTGAGGACCTGCGGGTTGACATGGCGGAGGTCGAGCGGCTCGCCCACGAGCACCGGCCGAAGCTGATCGTCGCCGGTTGGTCGGCCTACCCGCGGCATCTCGATTTCGCCGCCTTCCGGGAGATAGCCGATGCCGTGGGGGCCAGGCTGATGGTTGACATGGCGCACTTCGCGGGGCTGGTCGCCGCCGGTGAGCATCCCAACCCGGTCCCCCACGCGGACGTCGTCACGACGACCATCCACAAGACGCTCTGCGGCCCGCGCAGCGGCATGATCCTCTGCCGGGAGGAGCTCGCGGCGGCGATCGACAAGGCGGTCTTCCCCGGTCAGCAGGGCGGGCCGCTGATGCACGTGATCGCCGCCAAGGCCGTCGCGCTGCGGATCGCGGCGACCGAGCTGTTCCGGGAGCGCCAGCGGCAGACGATCGCCAACGCCCGGGCCTTCGCCGCCGGTTTACAGGAGGGCGGCGTCCCGGTTCTCACCGGGGGCACGGACGTCCACCTCGTTCTGGTCGACCTGACGCCGTCGGGCCTCGACGGCAAGACGGCGGAGAGCCGTCTCGAGGAGGTCGGCATCACCGTCAACCGCAACGCGATCCCCTTCGACGAGCGGCCGCCGATGAACCCGTCGGGGCTGCGGATCGGCACGCCGGCGCTGACCACCCGCGGCCTGGTCGAGGACGACATGCGCGAGATCGCCTCGGTGATCGCGGCCGCTCTCTCGGATCGTTTCGACGCCGAGCGCGACGCCCTATCGGAGCGGACCCAGGCCCTGATGAGCCGCTACCCCCTATATCCCCAGTTCTCGGCCGCCGCCGCGCTTTGAGCTCGACCCTGAGCTTGAGGGCCACGATCATCCCGGGACGCCTCTCGCGGCGGGTGGTGCCGCAGGGGGGGACCGCCCCCGAGGAAGCTTCAGCTACCGCAGGGGACGGTGGGCCCCCTGCGGCGACAGGACCCGCCGCGGCAGGCGCCTTGCGAGGAGGGGGGTCATGAGGGTTTGGGTGGACATGTCAGCGCCGGCGCACGTGCTGGTGCTCCGGCCGATCATCGAGCGGCTCCGCGCCCAGGGCCACTCGGTCGAGATCACCTCGCGGGACTACGCGCAGACCCAGGCGCTGCTCGATCTGCACGGCATCGCACACACGCCGATCGGCCGCCACGGCGGCGCCTCGCGCCTGCGCAAGGCGTATCGCCTCGGCGCCCGCACCGCGGCGATGGTCCGCTTCGGCCGCGGCCGGGATTTCGACCTGGCACTGGCGCACGGCTCAAACGACCTGGCGATCGGCGCCCGCGCGCTCGGCATTCCGGAGGCGAACATGCACGACTACGAGTACGCGGTGACCCAGCACCGCATCGGCTGCCGCCTCGCGAAGCGGGTGCTGTTCCCTGAGTCCGTCCCACCCGAGCGGCTGCGCCGCTTCGGGGTCGGACCGGAGAAGCTCTTTCGCTACCCCGGGATCAAGGAGGAGTACTACCTGTATGACTTCGAGCCCGACCCTGGCGGCCTCAGCCGGCTCGGCGCCGACGAGTCGCGTGTCGTCGTCGTCGTGCGGCCACCGCCCGACGTCTCGCTCTACCACCGCAAGTCCAACCCTCTCTTCCCCAAAGTCCTCACCCGCCTCGGCCAGGACGAGGGGGTCCACGCGATCGTCCTGCCCCGCACCGCCACGCAGCGGGAGTTCATCGAGACGCTCCGGCTCCCCTCGCTGATCGTCCCACCCGAGGCCGTCGAGGCGCAGAGCCTGGTGGCGCTTGCCGATCTCGTCGTCTCCGCCGGGGGGACGATGAACCGCGAGGCGGCGGCCCTGGGGACGCCGGTCTACACGACCTACGGCGGCCGCCTCGGGGGGGTGGATGAAGCGCTGATCCGGTCGGGCCGCATGCGACCGCTCACCGACCCTCGTGCGCTGCAGCTCCAGAAGCGCTCGGCCGGAGCGGCGCCCACCAGGCGCGATCCTGCCTTCCTCGTGGAGATAATCCTCGGAACCGTAGGAGACTCGCAATCGCGCGGAGAGCGACACCACGCCCTGACCTCGTAGTCGAGGCCGAGGAGTCCCGGGCCAGGCTCGAGCACTTCATCGCCCTGGCCGGCGACGGTGAGTCCCGCCCGATCGACCCCGTGCTGCGGGCTCTGGACCTCCTCATCTCCGCCTCGGTGCTGATCCTCCTCTCGCCGCTGCTGGCCCTCACCGCGATCTCGATCGCGCTCGATTCGGGTCGGCCGGTCCTCTACCGGGGCGCCCGGGTGGGCCGGGCCGGTCAGCTCTTCTGGATGTACAAGTTCCGCACCCTCGCCCCGGATGCCGAATCGCGCCTTGGGCCCTATCTGGGTGAGGAGCTCTCGCGGCGAACCGAGGAAGAGGTGACCCGGGTGGGCAGGCTCCTGCGCGCGATCCACCTCGACGAGGTGCCGCAGCTCTGGAACGTGCTGCGCGGCGAGATGGCGATCGTCGGTCCCCGCCCGATCCGGCCCGCCTTCTTCACCGAGCTCTGCGAGGAGATCCCGGAGTACTGGCAGAGGCTCGTGGTCCGCCCGGGGGTTACGGGCTTCGCCCAGACCCGGATGACCAGGGAGGAGTCGTGGTCCGACAAGCTCGCCCACGACATGGAGTACATCGCCGACCGCTCGATCGGCCTCTACCTCAGCGTCCTCCTCGCCACCGTCACCAAGGTGGCGGGACGCGGCCCCGCCGCCCCCGGCTGACTTCAAGCGCGCCGGCTCTCAGGGGCCAATATGGGTACTCAAGAGCCGGCACCTCCGATCGAGCAGGGGTGTCCTGACAGACTGCCGCACCATGTGCGGCATCTGCGGCATCGTCGCTGCCGTCGGCAGCGAGCCCCCCGACCTCGGCGTGGTTGAGAGGATGAGCCGCCGCCTGGCACATCGCGGCCCCGACAGCGACGGTCTCTTCCACGACGGCCCGGCCGCGCTGGCCGCCCGCCGGCTCTCGATCATCGATCTCGAGGGTGGGAGCCAGCCGATCGCCAACGAGGACGGCAGCGTCGTCGTCGTCCAGAACGGCGAGATCTACAACTACCGAGAGCTGCGCCGGGAGCTCGAGCGGCGGGGCCACAGCTTCCGCACCGCCTCCGACACCGAGGTTCTGGTGCACGCCTACGAGGAGCATGGGGACGAGTTCGTCGAGCGGCTGCGCGGGATGTTCGCCGTCGCGGTGTGGGACTCGGCCCGCGAGCGGCTGCTTCTCGGCCGCGACCGCTTCGGGATCAAGCCGCTCTTCTACCGCGTCGCCGGCGGCACGATCTCCTTCGCCTCGGAGCTGAAGTCGATGCTGGAGCAGCCCGACTTCAGCCGCGAGATCGACCCGCGCGCGGTCGCCGCCTACCTCGCTTTCAACTCGATCCCGGCGCCGCTGACGATCTTCGCGGAGGCGCGCAAGCTGCACCCCGGCTGCACGCTGGCCTGGGAGGGCGGGTCGATCTCCCTGCGGCGCTACGCGCGCCCCCGTCCGGTCCCGGCCGAGCGGGCACGGCGCGGCCCGGCCCGCTCCCTGTCCGGGGAGCTGCTCGAGGCGCTGCGAGACTCGACCCGCGCCCACCTCGTCGCCGACGTCCCGGTCGGTGTCCTCCTCTCCGGGGGCGTCGACTCGGCCGGGCTCACCGCGCTGGCCGCGGGCGAGGTGGGGGAGCCGCTGAAGACCTTCTCGATCGGCTTCGAGGAGAGCGGCTTCGACGAGCTGGAACGGGCGCGCTTGGTCGCCGAGTGCTACGGCAGCGACCACCACGAGCTCGTGCTGCGGCCCGACGCCGCCGAGCTGCTCCCGAAGCTGGTCGAGGCGTTCGACGAGCCGTTCGGGGACTCCTCCGCAGTGCCGACCTACCTGGTCAGCGAGCTGGCCGCCGGAGAGGTGAAGGTCGCCCTCTCCGGCGAGGGGGGCGACGAGCTGTTCGGGGGCTACTACACCTATGTGGCCGACCTCCTCGCCCCCCGCCTGGGCCGGCTGGCGGCGCTCGCCGCGCCGCTGGTCGAGGCGCTGCCCAGCTCCAACGCCAAGGTCAGCTTCGACTACAAAGCAAAGCGCTTCGTGCGCGCGGCGCGGCTGCCCGCGCTGGAGCGCCACCACGCCTGGAAGGAGATCTTCCCGCCGTCGCTGCGTGTCTCGCTGCTGGGCGGCGGGGAGCCGGACTGGGACCCGGTCGACCTCTACCGGGAGCGCTACTCGGAAACGCTCGGCGCCGAGCCCCTCGCCCGCCTGCAGGACGTCGACCTCGGCATCTACCTGGTCGACGACCTCCTGGTCAAGACCGACCGCTCCAGCATGGCGCACTCGCTCGAGCTCCGCGTCCCCTACCTTGACCGGCGAGTCGCCGACCTGGCGCTCTCCCTCGCCACGCCGCTCAAGGTGCGCGGCTTGGCGAAGAAGCGGCTGCTGCGCAGGGCCCTGGCGCCGCTGCTTCCGAAGGAGATCCTGCGCGGCCCCAAGCAGGGCTTCTCGATCCCGCTCGCCGCCTGGCTGAGGGGTCCGCTCGAGCCGTTCGCGAGGGAGGTGCTGTCGCCGGCGGTCCTCGATCGCCAGGGCTGCCTGGACCCGGCAGTGGTGACCCCGCTGATCGACCGCCACTGCTCGGGACGCGAAGACCTCAGCCGCCAGCTCTGGGGGCTGATGGCCTTCACGCTCTGGTTTGACCGCTACGCGGTCAGATGATCGAGTCTCGGTCCCGGTGTGTTCGTGCGTCATCCGGGCGTGCGGGGACCGGGACTTGATCATCTAGCCTGGGGCGAGGTCGGGACGATGGAGCAGACGCCCAACTCCCTGGACGCGCTTTTCGCCTTTCTCCTCGCGGGCTTCCTGGCGCTGCTCCTGGTTCCGCTCACCGACCGGCTCGCGCGGCGGGTGGGGGCGATCGACTTCCCCAACCAGCGGTCGCTGCACGAGGCGCCGACGCCGAGGTTGGGCGGGCTGGCGATCCTCGTCGGGGTCCTCGCGGCCGGGCTGATCTGGCTGCCGTGGGACGCCGAGACCCGCTCGATCCTCGGCGGCGCGCTGGTAATCGGCGTGGTCGGCTTCCTCGACGACGTCTACGACCTGAATGCGGCGACCAAGCTGGCAGGCCAGACCATCGCCGTGATCATCCCCGTCTCCGCCGGGGTCACCGTCGAGAGCTTCACCTTCCCCTTCCTGGGACGCCTCGATCCCGGCTCGGTCGACCTTGTTCGGCTTCCCGGCGAAGGCGCGATCGATCTCGGCGACGTCGGCACCGTGATCGGGATCGTCGCGGTGATCAACGTGATCAACCTGATCGACGGGGTGGACGGGCTGGCGGCGGGGGTCTGCCTGATCTCCGGGCTGGCGCTGGCTGCGATCGCGCTCTCCCTGGACCGCAACGCGGCCGGGGTGCTGGCAGCCCTCACGGCGGGAGCCTCGCTGGGATTCCTTCGTCACGGCTTCCCTCCCGCGACGACATTCATGGGCGACACCGGCTCCAACCTGCTCGGCTACCTGCTCGGGGTGGTCGCCGTCCAGGGAGCGCTGAAGACGAACGCCGTGATCGCCCTCTTCCTGCCGCTGATCATCCTCGCGGTGCCGATTCTCGACACCGGCTTCGTCGTCGCCAAGCGGCTCAAGTACCGCCGGCCAATCTACCGGGCGGACCGCTGGCACTTCCACCACCGGATGGCGAACATCGGCTTCTCGCAGCGGCGCACCCTCGCCTATCTCTACGGCTGGACGCTGGTGATGGCGGCCCTCGCCCTCGCTCTTCGCTTCGTCCCGTACAGCGATGACCGCGGCAACTTCGACTTCTTCTGGTCGGCGGTGATCGGCGCCTTCGGCCTGATGGCGCTGGCGGCCAGCGTCTACCTGGTCGAGGTGCTGGAGATACTCAAGCTGCGCCGCGCCCGCCTGCGGCAGCTGGTCGGCCTGCGGCGCGACGTGGGGCGGCCCGTGCCCGAGGCCGAGGAAGTCGATCGTGCCGTCGCCGCCGAGCTGGAGACGGGCAGCTTCCCGACGGTCGACCCGGAGACGGGCGAGTTCGAGGCCCTCGAGTCGGGCAAAGCGCGTGGCCCCAGACATTCGGGGTAGTGGCAAGGCTCACGAACCGGCTCTACAAAGCGGATCGCGGAGCCGTTTGGATATAGTCGCTGATCCGCCCAGACCACCGAGCTGGGCGGCTTTTATGTCTCCTCCCAAGCATGTCGACCTCGTGGTCCTGGCAGCCGCGCTCGCGGTCTTCGCGCTTGCCGGTTGGCCACTGCTCGGCTTCGCCGTCGGCGCGGTGGCCTGGCTCGCCCAGCGCGCGATTCAGGTCCTGGCCGGACGCCGCGTCGCCGCCGAGCTGGCCGGGGGTAACCGCCAGCGCGCGATGGGCACGCTCGCGGTGACCACGCTCGGACGGGTCTGGCTGATGGTGACCGCGGCGCTCCTGGCGGGGCTGGCGGACCGAGAGGCCGGGCTGGCCGCGGCGGTGCTGCTCGTCGTCCTCTTCACGGTCTCCCTCATCGCGCAGGGGATCGCGCATCTCTTCGAGCCGGAAGGGCAAGGCGCGCAGTGAGCGGCGTCGCCGCAGCGGCAGCGCCGGCCGAGAAGTCCGGCCTGAGCACCAAGGCCAAGGTGCTGATCGGGGCCGGCGTCTACCTGGCGCTGGCGATCCTCCTGCTGCTGATCTTCGGCGACGCCGGCAAAAACGAGGCCTTCCAGCCCCAGAACGAGTTCAAACTCGAGCCCTGGATCTCGATCGAGGTCGCGGGCATCGACTTCAGCATCAACAAGGCCGTCCTCTACCTGGTCCTGGCCAGCGCCCTGACGATCGTCACCATGACCTGGATCGCGCGCCGCATGGGGCAGACGCCGAACCGGGTCCAGACCATGATGGAGGTCGCCTACGACCTGACCAGGAACAACATCACCGGCGGCAACCTCGATCCGAAGACCGCGGCTCGGTGGTTTCCGTTCCTCGCCGCCCTCTTCTTCTTCATCTGGTTCTCGAACATGATCGGCTTCCTGCCGCTGCCCATCAACACCGAGCACCCGGTCGACATTTTTGGCCTCGAGGTGCCGGCCCTCGCCCTCTACGCGGCAACCGCCAACCTCTCGATCCCGCTGGTGCTGACCCTGGTCGTCTGGGCCTCCTACCACGTTGAAGGGATCCGGGCCAAGGGGTTCTTCCCGTACCTGGCGAGCTGGCTGCCCCCGGGCCTCGAGGACATGAACCCGCTCTTCAAGGCGTTCATCTTCGTGATCGAGGCGATTTCCCACTTCGCCCGCCTGATCTCGCTCTCCGTGCGGCTCTTCGCCAACATCCTCGCCGGCCACCTGCTGCTGCTCTTCATGGGCGGAGGGCTGGCGGTCCTGCTCGGCATCGCGGCGCTCGGCGCCCTCACCTTCCCGCTCGCCTTTTTCTTCTTCGTGCTGGAGGTCGGGCTTATCGCGACGCTGCAGGCGTTTATCTTCTCGACCCTCACCGCGATCTACATCGGCGGAGCGGTTTCCGCCGCCCACTAGAAAAGGAGTCAAACTCGATGGATCTCACGTCCCTACCGATTGCCCAGGTCACCGACGAAGGCGTGACCGATGCCGGCAAGGCAATCGCGCTCGGCGTCGGCGCCGGGCTCGGCTCGATCGGCGCCGGCATCGGCATCGGCATCATCTTCGGCAAGGAGATCGAGTCGGTCGCCCGTCAGCCCGAGATGAAAGACGAGCTTCAGAGCATCCGCTGGCTCGGGTTCGCACTCACCGAGGCGGTCGCCTTCTACACGTTCATCTTCGGCCTCATCGCCTTCTTCCTCTAGGCGGCCGCGTGGAGTTTCTCACCGACATAGCCGGCTTCCTGGTGATCGCCCAGGAGGGCGCCCACGGCGGAGAAGAGGAAGGCGGCAGCTTCCTGGTCTCGCCCGGACTCGGCCTGATGCTCTGGACGCTGGTGCTCTTCCTGTTCACGATGTGGGTGCTGGCCAAGTTCGCCTTCCCGAAAATCCAGGAAGCGCTCGACAGGAGGGCGAAGGCAATCGCCGACTCGATCGAGGCGGCCGAACGGCAGCGGCGCGAGTCCGACGAGCTGCTCGAGGAGTACCGCGCCCGGCTCGCCGAGGCGCGCGAGCAGGCGGACGACATCATGGCGCGCGCCCGCAAGGCGGCGGAGACCGCGGAAGCGGAGGCGACCGCGGAGGGCAGAGAGAAGCGCGAGGAGCTGGTCGGCGCCGCGAGGCGGGACATCGAAGCGGAGACGCGCCGCTCGTTGGAGCAGATCCGCAAGGAGGTCGCCGACCTGACCGTGCTCGCCACCGAGAAGGTGACCCGCAAGAGCCTCAGCGCCGAGGACCAGCGGCGGCTCGTCGAGGAGGCGCTCGGCGAGGTCGATTTCACGGCGCTCTCCGGCGCGGAGGAGTCGCGTAACTGATGGAGGAGGCGGCCCGCGTATACGCCGAAGCTCTCTTCGACGTCGCCAAGGAGAAGGGCAAGCTGGACTCGATCCGGGACGAGCTGGGGCAGTTCGCCGACACTCTCGGTGCCGACCGCAACCTGCAGGTCTTCTTCTTCAGCCCCTACTTCTCCTCGGCCGAGAAGACCGAGGGGGCGCGGCGGGCGATTCGCGACGCCGATCCCGAGTTTGTCAACTTCCTCGAGCTGCTGATCGAGAAGCACCGGGTTCCCGAGGTGTTCCGCGTCCGGCGCCACTTCGACCAGCTCTGGAAGCGGGAGAACAAGCGGATCGACGTGACCGTGACCAGCGCCGTCGAGCTCGACGACTCCGTGGTTGCGAAGATCGGTGAGGAGATAGAGCGCCAGATCGGACGCAAGGTCGAGCTGGCGAGCCAGGTCGACGAGGAGATCCTCGGCGGCATAGTCCTGCAGGTCGGCAACATGGTTCTTGACGCGAGCATTCGCAGTCGCTTGGAGAAACTTCGAAAGAGCGTCGCCCAGGCGGCGTAAGGAGGGATAGAGCACCCCCATGGAAATCAAGCCCGACGAGATCGCATCGATTCTGCGCGAGCGGATCGAGGGACTGGACACGGAGGCCGCCGACCTCTCCGAGGTCGGAACCGTGCTCTCGGTCGCCGACGGCATCGCGCGCATCCACGGCCTCGACAACTGCATGGCGCTCGAGATGCTGGAGCTGCCCCACGGCGTCACCGGCCTCGCCCTCAACCTCGAGGAGGACAACGTCGGCTCGGTGCTGTTCGGCGAGTGGGACAAGGTCGTCGAGGGCGATACCGTCAAGCGGACCGGTCACCTGCTGCGGATCCCCGTGGGCGACCACCTGCTGGGCCGCCTGGTCGATCCACTCGGCCGCCCGCTCGACGACAAGGGCGAGATCGCGACCGATCAGACCCGTCCCGCGGAGTTCAAAGCGCCCGGCGTGGTCCAGCGCCAGCCGGTCAACGAACCGGTGCAGTCCGGGCTGATGGCCATCGACGGGATGATCCCGATCGGCCGCGGTCAGCGAGAGCTGATCATCGGTGACCGCCAGACCGGCAAGACGGCGATCGCGATCGACACCATCATCAACAACCGCGACAAGGACCTGGTCTGCATCTACGTGGCGATCGGGCAGCGGATGTCAACCGTCGTGCAGCTCCAGGAGGTGCTCGAGGAGAACGGCGCCATGGAGAACACGATCATCGTCGCCGCTCCCGCCGACGAGGCGGCGCCGATCAAGTTCATCGCCCCCTACGCCGGCTGTGCGATGGGCGAGCACTTCCTCTACAACGGCAAGGCGGCGCTCTGCGTCTACGACGACCTCACCAAGCACGCATACGCCTACCGCCAGATGTCGCTGCTGCTGCGCCGGCCGCCCGGCCGCGAGGCCTACCCGGGCGACGTCTTCTACCTACACTCGCGGCTTCTGGAGCGGGCGGTGAAGCTGAACGAGGACCTCGGCGGCGGCTCGCTGACGGCGCTGCCGATCATCGAGACCCAGGCCGGCGATGTCTCCGCCTACATCCCGACCAACGTGATCTCGATCACCGACGGCCAGATCTTCCTCGAGTCCGACCTCTTCTACTCGGGGGTGCGCCCGGCGATCAACGTCGGCATCTCGGTCTCGCGGGTGGGCGGCAACGCCCAGACCAAGGCGATGAAGAAGGTCGCCGGGAAACTGCGCCTCGACCTCTCCCAGTACCGAGACCTCGAGGCCTTCGCCCAGTTCGGCTCCGAGCTCGACCCCGAGACCCAGAAAACGCTGAATCGCGGCCAGCGGCTGGTCGAGATGCTGAAACAGAAAGAGCGCGAGCCGCTCGAGATGGCCGAGCAGGTCGCGGCGATCTACTCGGGCACCGGCGGCTTCCTCGACCGGATCAAGACCGAGCGGGTGGGCGAATTCCTGCGCGACCTGCTGATCCGGCTGCGCGCCGAGAAGGCCGAGCTGTTGGGCCGGATCGGCGACACCGGCAAGCTCGAGGATGCCGACGAGGAGGAGCTGGGGGCGGCGATCCGCGAATTCGTCGACGACTTCGGCCCCGATTTCGACGAGCACGGCGAACCCCTCGAGGCGGGCGAGTCCGACCGGATCCGCTCCGAGGAGGAGCGGGCGAAGCCGGGCCGCACCGCCGAGGAGGACTCCGAAGCCGAGAAGGAGACGGCTGCGGCCTAGCTCCCGATGGCTTCGCAGAAGGACGTCAAGAACCGCATCGCGTCGATCAAGAACATCAACAAGATCACGCGGGCGATGGAGATGGTGGCGGCGGCGCGGCTGCGCCGGGCCGAGCAGCGGATCGAGCATCTTCGCCCTTACGCCCAGGGGATGCGCAAGCTCACCCGGCGCGCCGCCGAGCAGGCCGGGGGAATCCCCCGCGTCCCGGTGCTGGTCGAGCGCGAGGAGGTGAAGCGCGTCGGCGTGGTGTTGATCACCGGGGACCGCGGGCTCGCCGGCGCCTTCAACACCAACATCATCCGCGACGGCATGCGGCTCGGCAGGGAGCAGCGTGAGCATGGTGTCGATGTCTCCTACTCCGTGATCGGGCGCAAGGGCGTCTCCGCCCTCACCTTCCGCAAAGAGGAGATCCGCACCTCCTACGTCGGCTTCACCGACCGGCCCGGCTTCGCCAATGCGCGCGAGATCGGCGAGGAGCTGACCTCCAGCTACGTGGACGAGGAGCTGGATCGGGTCGAGCTCGTCTACAACAGCTACGTCTCACCGCTCACCCAGCACGTCTGGAGGCAGACCTTGCTGCCGCTGCAGCAGGCCGAGGTGCTCGGCGAAGGCGTCGAGGAGGAGGAAGAGGAGGCCGAGGAGACCGAGATCGAGAAGGCCCACGAGCGCGCCCTCTGGATCTACGAGCCCGAGCCCGAGGAGCTTCTCTCGCAACTCATCCCCGAGTACGTGAATATCACCGTCTACCGGGCGCTGCTCGAGTCCGCCGCCTCGGAGCTGGGAGCGCGGATGACCGCGATGCGCAACGCCGCCGAGAACGCGGAGACGATGATGGACGACCTGACCCTGGAGATGAACCGGGCCCGTCAGGCGGAGATCACGCAGGAGATCTTGGAGGTCGTAGCGGGTGCGGAGGCACTCGGCTAGGAGCGCGGAGCGAGCAGCGTGCAAATCTGATTCATCGCGCACAGAGAAAAGGAAACGATGACTGAGAACAACGGAACCAACGTAGGACGGGTCGAGGAGGTGACCGGCGTCGTCGTCGACGCGGTCTTCCCCGACCAGCTGCCCGAGATCTACTCGGCGGTGACGATCGAGATGGGCGGCGACGGCGACCGCGAAGCGACCGAGCTGGTCTGTGAGGTGCAGCAGCACCTGGGCGACGACCGGGTGCGGACGGTGGCCATGGACGCCACCGACGGGCTGCGGCGCGGCGACAAGGTGATCGACACCGGCGAACCGATCACCGTCCCGGTCGGCGACGCGACCCTGGGTCGGATCTTCAACCTGCTCGGCGAGCCGATCGACCTGGGCGACCCGGTGGAGACCGAGGAGCGCTGGCCGATCCATCGTCCCGCCCCCAGCGTCGAGGACCTCACACCCACCCAGGAGATCCTGGAGACGGGGATCAAGGTGATCGACCTGCTTGCCCCCTACGCGAAGGGCGGCAAGGTGGGACTGTTCGGCGGCGCCGGGGTCGGCAAGACGGTGCTGATCCAGGAGCTGATCCGCAACATCGCCGAGGAGCACGAGGGGCTCTCCGCCTTCTGTGGAGTCGGCGAGCGCTCGCGCGAGGGCAACGACCTCTGGCTCGAGATGAAGGAGTCGGGGGTGATCGACAAGACGATGCTCGTCTTCGGCCAGATGAACGAGCCGCCCGGCGCCCGTCTGCGGGTGGGTCTCTCGGGACTGACCATGGCCGAATACTTCCGCGAGCAGGGCGGCCAGGACGTGCTGCTCTTCATCGACAACATCTTCCGCTTCGTCCAGGCGGGGTCGGAGGTCTCGGCCCTGCTCGGCCGGATGCCCTCGGCGGTCGGATACCAGCCGACCCTGGAGACCGAGATGGGGGGGCTGCAGGAGCGAATCACCTCGACCCAGCGCGGTTCGGTGACATCGGTGCAGGCGATCTACGTCCCCGCGGACGACCTCACGGACCCGGCGCCGGCCTCGGTGTTCGCCCACCTCAACGCGACGACGGTGCTCTCGCGGGCGATCTCCGAGAAGGGGATCTATCCCGCGGTCGACCCGCTCGACTCGACCTCGACGATCCTCAAGCCCGACGTGGTCGGGGAGGAGCACTACCGGACCGCGACCGAGGTGCAGGAGGTGCTGCAGCGCTACAAGGAGCTGCAGGACATCATCGCCATCCTCGGCATCGACGAGCTCTCCGACGAGGACAAGCAGACCGTCTCGCGGGCGCGGAAGATCGAGCGGTTCCTCTCGCAGCCGTTCTTCGTCGCCGAGCAGTTCACCGGGCGCGGCGGCGAGTACGTGCCGGTCTCCGAGACGGTGCGCGGCTTCCGCGAGATCCTTGACGGGCAGCATGACGAGCTGCCCGAGGGCGCCTTCTACATGAGGGGCGGAATCGACCAGGTGACAGCCGACTCAGGGGCGGCGGCCGCCGCATAGGGGTCCGTTGGCCGGCGAGCGGACATTCGAGGTCGAGGTTCTCACCCCTGAGGGCGAGGTCTTCAGCGGCGAGGTGCGCCAGGTGTCCACACGTACCGCGGTCGGGGAGATCGGCATCCTCGCCAACCACGCCCCGCTGCTGGCGTCGTTGCGGCCGGCTGAGCTGCGCCTGCACGTCTCCGAGTCGGAGACCCGGAGCTATGCCCAGGCCCATGGCTGGCTGCAGGTCTTCGGCAACCGCGCCCGCCTGCTGGTCGAGGAGGCGATCTCGCCGGAGAACCTCGACGCCGCCTCGCTCAAGGAGCAGCTCACCGACGCCGAGCAGCGACTCGCCGAGTCCGAGGAGGGAAGCGGAGCCTGGGGACGGGCCGAGAAAGACCGGGACCGGGCCGAAGCTTTCCTCTCGATTGCCGAGGGATGAGCAAGGGAGCCGAGGCCCCTGCGCGTGAATTGCGGCACCTCGCTTCGCTCGGTGCAATAGCCAGCGCGGGCTGCGCCCGCGCAAGGTACAGATTGCATATCGCCGCTTCGCGACATTCCCGCGCAGGGGCCTCGGCTCCCGTGGCTCCGACCGCATCGAGTAACGCCTCGGCCCGACAGATGTGCGGGGAGCGACTGTCGTGACCGACGAGCTGGTCGCATTGGCCACGCGGCTGATCGGCTACGACACCTCCGAGCCCGAGGCGGTCCTGGAGGCGGCCGGTTTCGTCAAGGGCTGGCTGGAGGCGCGCGGCATAGAGGCCGAGGCCGAGGAGGTGCGCGGCCTGCCGGTGCTGCGAGCCGAGGTGGGTCCCCCGGACGGGCCGACCGTGGTCCTGCACGGCCACCTCGACGTGGTCCCGGGGCGGCCGGGGCAGTTCGACCCCCGCGTCGAGGGGGACCGTCTCTACGGCCGCGGCGCCTACGACATGAAGGGGGCGCTGGCGGCGATGCTGCTCACCACCGCCGCGATGCGGGACCAGGACCGCGTGCGGGTGCGCCTCGGCATCGTCGGGGACGAGGAGTCCGAGGAGGAGTCCGAACGGGGAAGCGACAGACTGGTCGACGACGGCTTCATCGGCGACTTCGCGATCACCGGCGAGCCCACGGACCTTCACATCGGGGTCGAGGCGAAGGGGGTGCTGGCCCTGCGGGTCGAGGTTGCAGGCGTCGCGGCACACGGCGCCACGCCTTGGCTGGGAGACAACGCGGTGCTGAAGGCACTCGACGTTTTCCGCAGCATCGAGTCGCTACCGTTTGCCCGGCACGGCTCCGAGCTGTTCGACCGCCCCTCGATCAACCTGGGTCGGATCCTCGGTGGCGACGCTCTCAACAAGGTGCCCGACCGATGCGCGATCGACGTCGACATCCGCTATCTGCCCGACCAGGATCCGGCCTCGATCCTGGAGGAGGTCGGCGGGCTGCCGGACGCCGACGTCACGCAGCTGTTCACGCGTCCGCCGGCGGTCGTCAGCCACGACCTGCCCTTCGTGCAGTGCCTGCGCGAGGCGATCACCGCTCACCACGACGGGGAGCCGATGAGCGTCGGCCGGGACGGGGCCTCCGATGCAGTGTCCTTCCTGCGTGTGGGGGTGCCGGCGGTCGAGTTCGGCCCGGTGGGGGACGGGCACCACGGGCCAGGCGAGTGGGTCTCGATCTCGTCGCTGGAGACCTACCGGCAGGCGCTCGACTCTTTCCTGCGCGCGGTGCCCGGGGGACCTGACGTTGGTTGAGCAGCCTTTCAAGAAGCCGCCGCCGGAGGGGGACCATGAGCCGCCGCCCAAGCCGAAGCGCTACTGGTGGCGCTTCACCGTCGCGTCCCTGGTGATCGTCATCGTGACGGCGACGGCAACCGCGACCAGCATTCTCCTCTACGTGGAGAGCATCGCCAACGCCCTCTCCCACAACGACGTGCTGCGAAACAAAGTCAGCCGGATCCTCGCCCACACCGAGGGCGGGGAGCCGCAGAACATCCTCATTCTCGGCTCCGACAAGCGGGCGAGCGAAGCCGAAGACCCCGGCCGCTCCGACACCGCGATCCTGCTCCGCCTCGATCCCGACCGCAACGCGATCGGCCTGATGTCGATCCCACGTGACCTCAAAGTGCAGATCCCGGGGGTCGGCACGGAGAGGTTCGGCGCCGCCTTCGCCTACGGGGGCCCGAAGCTGACCCTGCGCGTGGTCAAGGAAGTGACCGGGTTGCGCATCAACCACATCGTCAACGTCGATTATCTCGGCTTCGTGCGAGCCGTATACGCGATCGGCTGCGTGTACGTGGACGTCGACCGCCGCTACTACCACTCGAACGAGGGCGTGCCGCAATCCGAACAGTACGCCGAGATCGACGTGCAGCCGGGCTTCCAGCTGATGTGCGGGAAGAAAGCGCTGGAGTACGTCCGCTACCGGCACGCCGACACCGACCTGGTCCGTGCGGCCCGCCAGCAGGACTTCCTCAGTGCCGCGCGCCAGCGCGTGCCGGTCTCGAAGCTGGTGCTCGGCCAGGACGACCTGATCGACATCTTCACCAGCTACACGACCTCGGACATCTCCGACACCGAGGCCATGCTCCAGGTGCTGAAACTGTTCATCGCCTCGCGCAACGCGACGATCAACGAGGTGAACTTCCCCGCGGAACTCGGGCCGAGCTACGTCCACGCGTCGCAGGAAGCAATCCAGAGTGCGGTCGATCGCTTCCTCGGGATCGAGGCGAGGAGCGGCCCGCGCGGATCGCTCGAGGAGGCCGAAACGAGTGGCCAGAAGAGGAAGCAGTCGAAGCGAAAGGCCGAAAAGCGGAAGCGGGCGAAGACCCGCCTGAGGGCGAAGCCGCCCGGAAGTGATGGCCTGGTGTCGGCCCTGGAGGCCGGACAGGACGAGGCGAAGATCGTGGCCCGCAAGGTCGGCCACGGATTCCCGATCTTCTATCCGGCTCGGCTTCCCTCCGGCGCCGCCTACGAGGAAAGCAATCCCTACCTGCGCATCCAGGATCCGCGGGTCTACCACTTCAAGGACACCGACGGCAGCCGGCACGGCGCCTACCGGATGGTGCTGACCCTCGACCTACCCGACGGAACGCACTACTTCGGCGTGCAGGGGATCCAGGGCTGGTCGGACCCGCCGATCCTGAGCGGGCCCAGCGTCACGGAAACGATCCGAGGGCGCGATTACGAGATCTTCCTCGACGGGGACCGGATCAAGCTGATCGCCTGGCATCGCGGGAATAACACCTACTGGGTCGCGAACAGCCTGCTGCGGGTGCTGACCAACGACCAGATGATCGGGATCGCGCGCTCGGCGCGGGTGAAGATTCCCAATCCCAAGCCGAAGCGAAGGAGGTCGCAGCTATGAGCGCGGAGAAGGAGCCGATCGGGGTCATCGGGGTCGGCTGGGTGGGGCTGGTCACGGCCGCCTGCTTTGCCGATCTGGGCCACCGCGTGATCGCTCGCGACATCGTGCCCGAGAAGATCGAGGATCTCTCGCGGGGCGAGGTGTCCATCCACGAGCCCGGCCTCGCGGAGCTGGTGCGGAAGAACGCCGAGCGGCTCACCTTCACGACCGAGATGGGCGAGTTGCTCGATGCGGCGCGGCTGCTCTTCGTCTGCGTCGACACGCCGCCCACGCTCTCGGGGGACGCCGACCTCTCCCGCGTGCGCGCGGTCGTCGACGAACTTCGCCCCGACGGCGATCACGCGCTGATCATGAAGAGCACCGTGCCGGCGGGCACTGGAACCGCGATACGCCGCGACCTACCGGGCCTCGCCTACGTCTCCTGCCCGGAGTTCCTCAAGGAGGGCAGCGCGATCGCGGACTTCCTCCATCCGGATCGGGTGGTGATCGGGGCTGACCCCGGCGACGAGGCGGCGGGCCGTGCGGTTGCAGAGCTATATGCACCGCTGGGTGGCCAGCTCGTGCAGACCGACGTGACGAGCGCCGAGATGATCAAGCTCGCTTCGAACGCCTTCCTTGCCGCAAAGATCTCCTTCATCAACGAGATCGCCAATGTTTGCGAGGAGGTCGGCGCAGACGTGCGCGACGTCGCCCACGGCGTGGGCCTCGACGAGCGGATCGGGCCCAAGTTCCTGCAGGCCGGAATCGGCTGGGGTGGAAGCTGCTTCAGCAAGGATGTCTCCGCGCTCAAGCAGCTCGCGGCGAACTCCGGCTACCACTTCCAGTTGCTCAATTCGGTCATCGAGGTGAACGAGCTGCAGAAGCGCCGAGTGATCAAGAAGTTGACCGCGCATCTCGGCACGCTCGTGGGAAAGCAAGTTGCCCTGCTGGGACTCGCCTTCAAGCCGAACACCGACGACATGCGAGGGGCCTCCAGCCTGGTCCTCGCTGCCCGGCTCGCCGGCGAGGGAGCCGCCGTTCGAGCCTTCGACCCGGTGGCCATGAAACGGGCCGCCGCCGAGCTACCTGAGGTCGAGATGCGCTCCTCCGCGCTCGAGGCGCTCGAGGGGGCCGACGCCGCTGTGCTTGTGACGGAGTGGCCGGAGTTCGCCGAGCTCGATT
>DASUUD010000002.1:0-3050 GCA_036374255.1 Solirubrobacterales bacterium
GCACTTGCGGGCCCTTGGTGGTTGGCGACTTGACAAATGGACGGCCATATCAGCTGAGCGCCCACGATGCGGAGAGGAACGCCGGGAAAGCTGAAACGCGCTGGGCGAGGGTGTCATGACCAGATTGGTTGGGGCAGCGGCGAGGTAGCTGGCCGCCGTCTGGGGGACGCACCACGAGCTCGGCGGCACGCGCGGCATTCGGGGCAGCCGGTGCTCAGGCGTCCCGGTGTCCCGCCAGCCAACTCCCTGTCGTGACCAGGACTGCGCCCGCGGCAGCGTCGATCGCGATCAGCAATGGCGGGAACGAGCCAAGTGAGACCTCCGCGTCGGCGCCGGTGACGGCATGGCTCAGGAGGAGCCCGATGCCGTAGACGGCGCCGATCACGAGGCCACGCAGCGAGGCCGAGCGTGCGTCGGGGTGTTCGAGGCCGGCCAGCACCCCGCCGATCGCCGCAAGCGCGGAGAGGATCCAGTAAGCGAGCGCGGCGGCCCCGAGCGCCACGCCGACGACCGCTCCGAAAACGAGGGGAATGCCGATCGCCAGCAGGAGCTGCGCCTTGCGACTGCGCCGACTGAAGGGAATCGTCTCCATCAAGTCGAGTTCCTAGACTGTCAGCTCCGTCGGTCGGGCGGCATCAGCATCAAGCGCCAGATTTCTGGATGGTCTTGAGAAGACCGCTTGGCGGGGGGCGGGCTACTGTAGGTTCCGCTGATGAGCGGCGACCTCGCCCGCATGGATGCCACAGCGCAGGCGGAGCTGGTCAGAAGCGGCGAAGCGAGCCCGGCCGAGCTGACCGAAGCGGCGATAGCTCGGGCCGAGGCGACGAACCCCGAGGTGAACGCCGTCATCCACCCGCTGTTCGAAGAGGGGCTCGCCGCCGCCCGGGGCAAGCTGCCGGAGGGTCCTTTCAAGGGCGTGCCCTTCATGCTCAAGGACCTTGGGGCGGCATTCGCGGGCCAACCGCTGCACATGGGGATGAGGTTTCTCAAGGAGCGCGGTTTTCGTGCTCCTACCGATACCTACCTGGCACAGCGTTTCCGTGCGGCGGGCTTGGTGACGATCGCCAAGACCAACACGCCCGAGCTGGGCATCCTGCCGACCACCGAGCCGCGCGCCTACGGGCCGACCCGCAACCCCTGGGACCCCGACCGTTCGGCCGGTGGTTCGAGCGGCGGCTCGGCGGCTGCGGTCGCAACCGGCATGGTCCCCCTGGCACACGCCAACGACGGTGGCGGCTCGATCCGCATTCCGGCGGCCAACTGCGGGCTCGTCGGCCTCAAGCCCAGCCGGCAGCGAATCAGCGAGGGGCCGCTGGTCGGCGACATCATGTCCGGCCTCACCTGCGAGCTCGTCGTCTCGCGCTCGGTACGGGACACTGCCGGGATCCTCGAGGCTGTTCACGGCGCGGCGCCAGGGGATCCCTACATTGCGCCCCCTCCGCTGCGCTCCTATGTCGAGGAGGTCGGAGCGGACCCGGGGCGGCTGCGCGTTGGGCTGTGGACCGAGACGCTGATCGAGCAGGATGCGCATCCCGAGGTGCTCGCCGCGGCGAGTGCGGGGGCAGCGGCACTGGAGGGCCTTGGGCATCAGGTGGACGAACCGGACCTGGGCGCGCTTCGCGCCATCGAGACGATCGAGCCGTTCCTGGTGCGGTGGGCTGCCGGGCAGGCTGCGACCTTCGATCAGCTCGCGGGTGCGACGGGCGAAGCGATCGGCCGCGATGACGTCGAGCCGCTCACCTGGGCCCTGGCCGAGATCGGTCGCCGTCGGAGCGCGGGCGAATACCTTGGCGCGGTGGGCCGTCATCAGGCGATAGCCCGGGAGCTCTCGGACCTCTTCGAGTCCGGCTATGACCTGATCCTCTCGCCGACTCTCGGGGAGCCTCCGCCACCGCTGGGAACCTTCGACGACTCGGGCCCCGATCCGATCGCGGCGTTCGAGCGCGCCTTCGTTGACGGATGCTTCACCGCTGTGTTCAACGCGACCGGTCAACCGGCGATCTCACTGCCCCTGCACTGGAGCGATGAGGGGCTCCCGGTCGGCGTTCAGCTCGCCGCACCTCTCGGTCGCGAGGACGTGTTGCTCCGAGTTGCCGCGCAGCTCGAGCAGGCTGTCCCATGGGCCGACCGGACACCGCCGATCCGCTGCGAGCGGTGATCGACCACGGATTGCCCTCGTGGGTACGGACCGCTCGGGTTACCATGGAGCTCCAAATCGGCCCGAGTCAAGCCCTGCAGGAGAGATGGACAATCTGCCTCAGATGACGATCGGCGAGGCGGCGCACTGGAGCGGCGTCTCGGCCTCGACGATCCGTTTCTCCGAGTCGATCGGAACCGAGACAGACGAGTACCGGTGACCAGGTCAGACCGCTCGTCCTCGACCGGATCCGAGGAACGCCCCCAGTGCTACGAGCACAAATTCGGTGCCTCGCCACCGCTTTCATTGGGCGTCGAGGAGGAGCTGTTGCTGGTCGACCCCGATCGCAAGCTGCTGAGCGCCAGCGAGATCCTCCTCGAACGAGTCGAGGGGCAACTCGCCGAGCGGGTTTCAGCGGAGATCTTCACCGAACAGATCGAGCTGAAGACGGGCGTCTGCCACGGCGCCGACGAAGTCCTCAAACAGCTCCGCGAGACCCGGCGGGCGATCGGGGGGTTGGGCTTCCAGCTGCTCGGCGCCGGGCTGCATCCGAGAGGCGGCTCCGAGGAAGTTCGGCTTGTCTCCAAGCCCCGCTACGAGGTCGTCCGCAAGGACCTCGGCAGCCTGCTGCGCACGCCTCCATGCGGCCTGCACGTTCACGTCGGCGTGCCCGATGCCGACGTCGCCGTCCACGTCGCCAACGCCTTCCGGCTCTACCTTCCTGCACTGCAGGCGATGAGCGCCAACTCTCCGTTCGAGGGCGGTGTCGACTCCGGCCACGCAAGCGCCCGCACCCAGGCGGTTCGGAGCTACCCGCGTTTCCAGGTCCCGAGGCGGTTCCGCGACTACGAGGACTTCTGCCGCGTTGCCGACCAGCTGATCGCCGCGGCGGGTGTCGACGACTACACCTACA
>DASUUD010000003.1:0-6976 GCA_036374255.1 Solirubrobacterales bacterium
GCAACCGAGGTCGCGAGGTTGAGGCTGGAGACGCCAGCTCGCATCGGGATGCGAAGGCGGGCATCGGCGCGGCCGGCCAGAGCCTCGCTGAGACCGTGGCGCTCGGTGCCGAAGGCGAGGATCGCGCGGGGCGGGAGCGACCCCGGCCGCAGGTCCCCTCCCTCCGGATCGATCGCGATCAGGGGTCGATCGGTCGGCGGAACCTCGTCGACCGCCGCCACCGGAAGGGCGAAGTGGAGCCCGGCGGCACCGCGCAGCGCGTCCGGGTGCCAGGGATCGCTATCCCCGGTCGTGAGGACGCCGACGGCCTCGGCGGCGGCGGCGACCCGGACGCAGGCGCCCATGTTCCCCATGTTCCGCGGGTCCTCGAGCAGGACGACCGGAGCCGACCGCTCCGCCCCCAGCAGAGCCGCGACATCGAATTCCGGACGGCGGGCGATCGCGACGACCCCGGTCCTCGGGGAGTGGGGCACCAGCTCGGCAAGAAGCTCAGGCGCGACCCTGCTGACGCGTCCCCCGAAGGAGCCGCTCAGATCAGGTGCCAGCTCCGCCGCGAGGCGCTCCAGCTCGTCGGGGTCGACCGCGACCGCCTCCTCGATCTCGGCGCCGAAGCGCATGGCGTGCTTGAGGGCGTGAAACCCCTCCAGCACGGCGAGGCGCGGCTCCCGCCGCGCCGCCCGGTAGCGCCGTACGGCTGCATCGTCCCCGCTCACCCCGCAATCATGATCTCAATCAGGCGGAGGACGATCGCTCGCCGCCCAGAGACCGCCCGGCGTGGTTGGGTACGCCGGCCAGGAACGGCGTGAGGCGGTGTCCGATGATCTTGCCGTCCCCAACGGACCAGGTTGGCTCCTCTGTGAGGGTCGAGACTTCCCCCTGGCCGCCGGTGAGCGGTCCGTAGAGGTAACGGGTTTCCGTCCCGGTCCATAGAACGCCCCGCAGCACCGGCTTGAAGGGATCGGGCTCGACCTCGCTCCCGAGCTCGGCCGCGATCGCCGCGGCGGCCGCATCGGCCTGCTGGGTCGCGAGCCCACCCTGCTTGACGGGGAAGTTGATCACGTCGCCGGCGGCGTAGACACGCTCCATGCCGCTGACGCGGCAGTGCGGGTCGACGGTCACGAACCCGTCGTCGTCGTGGGGGATCCCGGCGATCCTGCGACCCTCCAACCGGGGCATGCTGATCACCGCTTCCGTCTCGATCGGCTCGCCGGGAGCAACGCGTAGCTGGGTACCTTCGAACTCGATCGGGTGGGTACCGGGGACCACGCCGATCCCCCGCTCCTCGAGCAGCGCGGTCATCTCCTCGCCGACCGAGCGGCCGAAGAGCTCCAGGGGCACGTCCTCGGGCGTGACCACGGTCAGGGTGGCGTCCGAGATCCCCGACCTGGCGAGCACCCCATCCGCCAGCAACGCCAGCTCGTACATCGGCAGCGCCCAGCTCGCTCCGCCCGGCATCGTGAAGGCGACGTTGCGCAGCAATCCGGTTCGCAGCTTGCGGACCACGGTCCCGACCCCCCCTTCGTCGGCGACGCCCCAGAAGGTGACGGATCCGGGCACCCCCCAGAGCATCCGCGCACCGGGGGCGATCAGCAGGTAGTCGTAGGGGATCGGCTCACCGTCGCGCGTCGTCGCGATCCGCGCCTCGCCATCGACCGAGGCGATGGCGCCGAGCCGGAAGCTCACCTCGCAGCGCTCCGCCAGCCGCCCGAGGTCGTAGCGATGGATGCGCGCCGCTCCGTAGGGCTCGCCGACCGCGAAGGGGCGGTAGACGAAATCGCGGCTCGGGGAGCACAGCTGGAGCTCGGCCCGACCCGCGGCGAGCTCGCGAAGGCTGAGCGCCGCCTCGAGTGCCGCGACGCCGCCTCCCGCGATCAGCACGCGCGAGCGCAGTCGAGCCTGCTCCGGGTCTTCACCCATACAGGACACCCTAGATCGCACGGGTCGAGCGCCAATCCGCAGCAACCCCCCCATCGGTCTGCGGCTTTTCCACGACTCGCGCGCCGTATCGGCGATCCCCACGGCGCGGCGGCTTCGGGTTTTCCCCGATGTATGCCTGCTCCGGGAGCCGTAGCGTTGGGCCATGGCCGAGCCGAGCATCATCGAGAAGAGCGTCGAGAAGGCCCACCTCTGGATCAACGACATGGCAGCGGAGATGGGAACGGAGGACCACGCCGAGGCCTACCGGGCGCTGCGGGGCTATCTGCACGCCCTGCGCGATCGTCTCCCCGTCGACGAGGTCGCCCAGCTCGCCGCCCAGCTTCCCGAGCTGATCCGCGGCATCTACTACGAGGGTTGGAACCCGAGCTCGACGCCGGTCAGGTACCGGGGGCTGACCGATTTCCTCGACCGGGTGGCCGAGGAGGCGCTGCTCGACGGCGAGACCTCCGCCTCCTACGTCGTCAGCGCCGCGGGGTCGGTGCTGCGGCGCCACGTCTCGGCGGGCGAGATCGAGGACATCAGGGCCGTCCTCCCCGAGGACCTCAGGCCGATTTTGGCCTGAAGTCGGTCTTCGAGGCCAGCTCGAAGGCTCGGAGGGCTCGATTCACGTCCGTGATCGAGACGATCCCGACCCCGCCGCGGTCAGTGAGGACGATCGCTCTGCCCACCCGCTGGAAGGCGGGGCGCTCGAGGAGCTCGGCCAGGTCCTGGTGCTCGTCGATGATCAGCTCCCGATCGGTCACGGCAACCTCGCTGACGCGCACGGTGGCGCGGCGATCGGCGGGAAGCCGCTCGACCGTCTCGATGTCGATCAGGCCGACGGGCCTACCGTCGTCCATGACCGGGAAGCCGGTGTAGCGATGCGGGACGAAGAAACGCGCCACCGCCTGCTCGATGCTGATCTCCGCCGGCACGGTCACCGCGGGGAAGGACATGAAGCGACCGGCCTCGCGCCCCGCGAAGGCGGTGCGGACGCGCAGGCCGCCCTCCTCCGCTTTCGCCGCGACGACCACGAAGAAGCCGATGATCGCGAACCAGAGACCGCCGACTGCCCCGGCCGCGGTTGCGAGCAGGCCGAGGCCGATCATCGCGTAGCCGAAGGCGCGCCCGATCGTGGCGGCCATCGCGGTGGCTCGGGGCAGGTCGCCGCGCAGACCCCAGATCACCGCGCGCGCCACCCTGCCGCCGTCAAGCGGGAAGGCGGGCAGCAGGTTGAAGACGAGGATCGCCGCGTTGACGAAGAACTGGTAGTCGACCACCGCGCGCAGCGCGTCGGGCGCCGAGGAGGGCAGGAGAAGCGCAAGCACCCCGAACCCCAGGGCGATCACCAGGGTGACCGCGGGCCCGGCCAGGGCGAAGCGCAGCTCGGCACCGGCGGTCTTCGGGTAGCCCTTCATCCTGGCGACGCCGCCGAGCAGCCAGAGATCGATCTCCTCGATGTCGACCCCATGTCGGCGCGCCACGATGCTGTGTCCTAACTCGTGCAGGAGGATGCTCGCGAAGAGGAGCAGCGCGCTCAGCAGCCCCAGCGCGTAGGAGGGAAGGGGGTCGATGCCCGGTACCTCCTCCGGGTAGTAGACGGCGCCCAGAGACCAGGTGATCAGCAGGACGATCACCAGCCAGAGCGGCTGCACTCCCACCGGTATGCCGGCGAGGCGACCGACCTTGATGCTGCGTCCCATCATTGGATCATCCTGGCGCAAAAGCCGCGGCGCCGCAGCCGCGGCTGGACCTCAAGCGGCGACATCGCGCCTGTTTGCTCGCAGTGCAGCCAGGACCTCCTCATCGGAGACCTGGGAGAAGTCGTCGTACCACTGCCCCACC
The DNA here is from genome assembly GCA_036374255.1 of Solirubrobacterales bacterium. Lineage (GTDB taxonomy): Bacteria > Actinomycetota > Thermoleophilia > Solirubrobacterales > 70-9 > VRUE01. Next base: position 3,763 of record DASUUD010000003.1, read on the forward strand.
CCGTACAGCAGCTCTGGTTCGCTCAGGCAGATGACCTCGTCGGCCTCAGCGCGCAGGCGAGAGGCCGACTCCGGGGCGCAGACCGGCACCGCGAGGACGATCCGACGGGGAAGGCGTCGGCGCACGGCGCGAACCGCGGCGGTATCGGTCACACCGGTGGCGACCCCGTCATCGACGACGAGCACGGTTCGCCCGCTGAGGTCGAGCGGAGGGCGATCGCCGCGGTAGAGGTCGACCCGCCGCCGCAGCTCGGCCCCCTCCGCGGCGGCTATCGCGTCAATCGTGGCCCCGTCGATGCCGAGGACGGCAGCCGCCTCGGGGTCGATCACGCGGGCCCCGCCCTCGGCGACGGCGCCGATCCCGTACTCGGGGTTGTGAGGCGCCCCCAGCTTGCGGACGACGACGATGTCGAGCGGGGCATCCAGCTCGAGCGCCACCTCGCGCGCCACGGGAACGCCACCCCGGGGGAGGGCGACGACGATCGGATTCTCGGCCGCGAGCGGCCGCAACCGTTCGCCCAAGCGCCGACCGGCGTCCCGCCGGTCGGCGAAGCGTTCGTGAAGCGCCATCGCGCCTCCTCAGAGGACGCCGGTCGGGCCACGGGAGGCGTTCATGGCCGCCCCCCGGCCTCGCCGTGACCGGGTCCCCGAAGCACGCTCAGCAATGAGGGACGGGAGCCGTAGAGGCGCTCGTGGACCTCTGCCTCCTTCTCCCCGCCCGTCGCGATCAACGGAACTCCGCATACCCGGCACCGACCGCGACCGTTGCGAAGGCGACCGGAGGGCCGGGTCATGAACGTTCGTTGGCAGTTCGGGCACTCGGAGAGCAACTCGTTCATCGAGTCTGGCTTACCCCGATATCGCCATCTCATTCCGGGCCAGGACATGTCGAGCGTTCGAGCATCAGGTCGACGCCAGGCTGGCGACCAGCTCGACGTATTGGATCAGCCGGCCCACAGTGAGAAAGTGCTCCCTGACGCGCTCGCGTGCCGCCTGGCCCAATGCCTCGGCACGCGCCGGGTCGTCGAGCAGCGAGCGGATCGCGCGCCCGAAGGCCTCGAGGTCGTGAGGATCGTCGATCAGCACCCCGCTCTCGCCGTCGATGATCTGGTCCTGGATCCCCCCGACCCGGCTGCCGACGAACGGCTTCCCCTTCCACATCCCCTCGGCGACGACCAGTCCGAATCCCTCGGCGATGCTCTTCTGCACGAGGACGTCGGCCCCCCGCTGCAGAGCGTTGACCATCGCGCCGTTCTCGTCCAAGTCGTACATCGGCAGGCTGACCAGGTGGACCCTTCGCCGCGTCTCGTCCGGCAGGCGGCGCCAGGTCTCTGCGACGTCGCCGTAGACCGCTGCCCCCTCCGGGTCGTCTGAAACGGCTTCCGTCTCGGGGCCGGTAACCACAAGGTGGACCGTGGGATCGTCAATGTATTCCGCGAAGCACTCGACGAGGCCATGCGGGTCCTTGAGCCGGTCCCAGCGCGAGATCTGAGCCACGACCTTGGCGTCATGGGGTATGGGTTCCTCCTGCAGCAGCTCCCCTGACCGCTCGACGCGGCCCGGCGATCCGTCTCCCCGCATGAAGACCGGTGCATGCTCGACGCTGTCGGCCAGAATCCCGATCTCCTGGAGGATCGCGGCGACCGTGCCCGGATCGAGGTCCTGGTTCTTCGGCGAGAACGGGTCGATCGACGGTGGCATCAGCCACACCTTGTCTGGGTCGATGCCGTCCCAGATGTACGCGCGGCGCGAGAAGATGAAGGTGTCCGCGGAAGCCAGGTAGGGCCGCAAGAAGTCCCAGGCGTCGTGAACCAGCCGGCCAGGCTTGTCGACCCCGACGTGACACCGCCAGATGACCTTCGCGCCCAGCTCTTTCATCGCTGGGACGAGGCCCGCCGTCTGCGGGTCGTGGAGGTAGACGACGTCGCCCGGCTGCAGGAGCCGCGCCAGCTGGGCGGCGCTCGAGGCGAGCGCGTTCTCGTAGGTGAGGCGCTCCGCGTCCCCAAGCGACCCGCCGTCGCCGGGGTCACCGTGGAGGTGATTGTGGAGGCGCTTGGTGACCAGGAAGAAATCGTCGCTCTCTCGCAGCACCACCCAGCGGGTGTCGACGCCGGCCCCGCGGACGTAGGGCAGCATCGAGTGCAGTATCTCGGCCACACCCCCGCCCCGTGCCGTCGAGCTCACGTGCCAGATCGCCCGCCCCGCGAACTCCTCGCGAGCCCGCTCAGCGACCTGCTCCACGACGGCAAACTCCTCCTCGCTGAGGATCGACCGGTAGCGGTCGAGCGGAGCGGTCGCGATATCCACGAATTTCGGCTGGGCCACGCCTCAAGCCTCGCAGGTCTCGTGCGGGACGCTCAACCGTTGGGGCAGATCACTGCGCGTCCGTCCAGGGTCCCGGCCCGCATCCGCTCGTAGGCCTCGTCGACTCGCTCGAGAGGGAAGCGCTCGACGTGGGGCCGGATCTTTCCGGCGCGCGTAAGCTCGAGCACCTCCATCAGCTCGATGGCGGTGCCCCAGTAGGGAAGGGTGAGCTGGGCCTCGTAGGGCAGGGTGCCGAAGGTGAACTCGAATTTCCCGCCGGCCAGGCCCACCACGGTCAGATGACTCTCGAAGCGGCCGACCTCAGCGGCAAGCGCGATCGTGTCGTCTGCGCCGACATTGTCGATCACCAGCTCGGCGCCCAGCCCGCCGGTCAGCTCTCGGATCGCCTCCGCGGCGCCCTCGCCGGACGGGACGGTCTCCTCCGCGCCCACCTCGCCGGCCAGGCGCAGCTTGTCGGGCGAGGTGTCGACCGCGATCACCCGGGCGGGGCTGATCGCGGCGAGGATCTGCACGGCCATGTGCCCGAGCCCGCCGACGCCGATGACCACGGCGGTGGAGCCGGGCACGAGCAGGCCGAGCGAGCGCTTGATCGCGTGATAAGGGGTCAGTGCGGCGTCGGAGAGCGGCGCCGCATCCCTTGGATCGAGGTCACCGAGCGGCAGCAGCAGGCGCGCGTGGGGGACAAGCATGTACTCGGCCATGCCCCCGTCCAGGCCGATTCCGCCCCCGAAGGCGCGCAGCTCCGCCTGGCGCTCGCAGTAGTTCTCAGCCGAGCGTCGGCAGGCGCGGCAGCGCCCGCAGCCCCAGGGGCCGTACACGGCGACCGGCTCCCCCTGCTCCAGGCCCTCTACCCCGGCGCCCATCGCCTCGACCCAGCCGGCGTTCTCGTG
>DASUUD010000004.1:0-11577 GCA_036374255.1 Solirubrobacterales bacterium
GGCGCCGCGGCCGGTGCCTCCTCCGCGCCGCCGAGGTCGAAGATCGAGCCCTGTCCGCGGCGGGAGTCCTCCTGCGCCTTCTGGCCGGCCGACTGCGCTGCGGGCAGCGCCTCCAGCATCCCCTTGCGCGTGGCCCCGGTCGAGTCGAGTGCGCCGCACTTGATCAGGCATTCGATCGCGCGTTTGTTGACGGCGCGCGAGTCGACCCGCTCGCAGAAGTCCCAGATCGAGGCGATCGGGACGTCCTCGCGGGCGCGCAGGATCGCCTCGACCGCGCTGTGGCCGACATTCTTTACCGCGTCGAGCCCGAAGCGAATCGCCTTCTCGGAGACAACGAAGTCATGGCCCGAGGAGTTGACGTCCGGGGGCAGGACCTCGATGCCCATCTCCTCGCAGCGATTGACGAAGAAGGGCACCTTGTCCTTGGTGTTCATCACCGAGGAGATCACCGCCGCCATGTACTCGGCGGGGTAGTTCGCCTTCAGGTAGGCCGTGCGATAGGCGATCAGGGCGTAGCAGGCGGCGTGCGACTTGTTGAATGAGTAGTCCGCGGCGGCCTCCATCAGCGACCACATCTCCCGGGCGACCTTGGGCGCCGTCCCAGAAGCCTCCATCCCCTCCATGAACTTCGCCTTCATGGTCGCCATCAGGTCGCGCTTCTTCTTGCCGATCGCCTTGCGGAGGTCGTCGGCCTCGGCGGGGCTGAAGCCGGCCATCCGCTTGGCGATCTCCATCAGCTGCTCCTGGTAGAGGACGCAGCCGTAGGTCGGTTCGGTGATCGGCCGCAGCCGCTCGTCGGCGTAGGTGACCGAACCCGGATCCCGCTTCCCCTTCGCGTAGTCGGGGATGTAGCGCATCGCGCCCGGCCGGTAGAGGGAGACCAGCGCGACGATGTCGTCGAACTCGCTCGGCCGCACCTTCTTCATCGCCTCGCGCATGCCCTCGGACTCGAGCTGGAAGACCCCCGTGCCGTCGCCGCGCGAGAGCATCTCGAAGGTCCTGGCGTCGTCCATGGGGATCGAGCCGATGTCCAGCTCGATGCCGCGCGAGCGGGCGATGATCTCAACCGCGTCCTCGATCACGTCGAGGTTGCGGAGTCCGAGGAAGTCCATCTTCAGCAGCCCCATCTCCTCGATCGGGCCCATCGAGTACTGGGTGACGATCTTGTACTGGCGCTCCGGCTTGGAGCCGCTCCCGTTTCCGTTCCCGTGGCCGTTGCCGCCGGGTGAGCTGCGGTCCTCGGCGAGCTGCAGGGGCACGATCTCCTGCAGCGGGCGGTCGGCGATCACCACGGCGGCGGCATGGATCGAGTTGTTGCGGATGATCCCCTCCAGGCCCTGGGCGACGTCGATGATCCGTTTGGCGTCGGGATCGCTGTCGTAGGTCTGACGCAGGTCTCCGCCCGGCTTCAGGCACTCCTCGAAGGACGGGTTGCGCCCCAGGATCGGCTCCGGGATCTGCTTGGCCAGCCGGTCGCCGGTGCCGTAGTCGAAACCGAGCACCCTTGCCGCGTCACGGGTCGCGGCCCGCGGCGCCATCCGGCCGAAGGTGATGATCTGGGCGACCGACTCGCGGCCGTATTTCTCCGCCACGTAGCGGATCACGCGCTCGCGGCCCCGAACCGAGAAGTCGATGTCGATGTCCGGCATCGACTTGCGACCCGGATTGAGGAAGCGCTCGAAGAGCAGGTCGTTGGCCAGCGGGTCCAGATCAGTGATCGTGAGGGCGTAGGAGACGATCGAGCCGGCGGCGGAGCCTCGACCGGGCCCGACCGCGATCCCGTTCTCCTTCGCGTAGCGGACGAAGTCCCAGACGATCAGGAAATAGGAGGAGAAGCCCATCTCCTCGATCACCCCCAGCTCGAACTCCAGCCGCTCGACCGCCTCGGCCGGGGGCGGGTCCCCGTAGCGAGCACGCAGCCCCTCGGCGGCGATCCGGCGCAGCATCTCCTCGGGCTCTGAGCCGTCGGGGGTCGGGTAGCGCGGCAGCAGCAGCTTGCCCAACTCGATCTCGACCTCGCAACGCTCCGCGATCTCCGTCGTGCTCGCAACGGCCTCCGGCCACTCGGCGAACGACTCCTCCATCTCCTCGCTGCTCTTGAGGAAGAACTCGTTGGTGTCGAAGCTCAGCTTCGGGGCCTCCAGAGTGGATTTGGTCTGCACGCAGAGCAGCGCCGCGTGGTTGTCGAAGTCCTCGCGGCGCAGGTAATGGACGTCGGCCGTGCCGACCAGCGGGCGGCCGAGATCGCGGGCGAGGCGGACGATGCCCTCGTTCGCCTTCTGCTGCTCGGCGATCCCGTTCTTCTGCACCTCGAAGTAGACCTGCTCGGGGCCGAACGCCTGGATCAGGTCGTCGAGGTGGGCGCGGGCGTCGTCGGGCCGGTCCTCGACCAGGCGCCGGCAGACGCGCGACTGCAGGCAGCCGGTGAGCACGATCACACCCTCCGCGTGCCCGGCGAGAAGCTCCATGTCGACGTTCGCCTTTCCCCGCGAGAATCCCTCGAGGAAGCCGGCGGAGGTGAGCCGCACCAGGTTGGCGAACCCGACGTCGCTCTCAGCCAGCAGGGTCAGGTGGTTGCGCTCGTATCGAACCTGGTTCTTGACCGCCTCGCGGTCGTCGACGAAATAGGCCTCGAGGCCGATGATCGGCTTGATCCCGTGCTTGCCGCAGGCCTTGTAGAGATCGACCGCGCCGTTCATCACACCATGGTCCGTGAGGCCCAGCGCCGGCTGCCCCAGCTCGGCCGCCCGCGCTGCCATCGCCTCGATCTTGCAGGCCCCGTCGAGCAGCGAGTACTCGCTGTGGGCGTGGAGGTGGACTGCAGGCTGAGCGCTCACGGGGTGCGGGCGATCATGCCAAGCGGGGCAGATGCCAATCCCCTGAAACTCGCGTCTTCCGCGCTATCTCCGCACGGAACTGACACTCAACCGGTGCAGACCCAAGCGCTGCCCCCGGAGTCGCTCCAGATTTCAGCCGCGATCCGGTCCTGTTCGGCCTTCGAGGCTTCGTGCGGAGCGCCCCTGCCGCCGTAGAGGGCCCAGGTCGAGGGCAGGATCTGGTAGGCGCCGCCCGCCCCGCTGGAGGGATTGAGCGCGCCGTAGTCGCCGCCCGACTCGCACATCACGATGTAGGCCGGGATCGAGTAGGGCCCGCCGAGCCAGCGCCCCACTGTCTCTTCGGCGGACGCCCGACTGGCCGCTTCCGCCTCTTCGATATCGCTCACCCAACCGCCGATGCGCGATTTCAGTTCCGCGAGGCCGGCCTGCCTCGCGGCTGCGAGGGAGGCAAGCTGGGAGGCGGCCGCCTCGGCCGAGGCGCGGACGGCGGATATCTCGGAGCGGGCGGCGGCGAGCCGCTCGTTGTGAGCATCGACGCGCGCCTTCAGGGCGCTGACCCGCCGCAGGCCCCGCCGCACAGCGTCGCGCACTTGCTCGACCCTTTCGGCCAGCTCCCGGTCGGAGTCCTCGATCCGCTCGAGGTACTCGGTACGGGTGGCCAGCTGGTCATAGTCGACGGAGCCGAGCACGACGCCGGCGGCGCTCGGGGCACCGGCCTTGTAGATCCCGACCAGGCGGTGGGCCAGGGCGCGGCGTGCCCGACGCAGACGGCGACGCTCGAGGGCGAGGCGGTGCCGAGTGCGTCCGACCTTCGCCTCCAGCTCGGCCGCTCGCTCTCGGCCGCTCGCGAGCAGGGCGGTGAGCTGCTCCTCGCGGGCTGCCGCGACCGCAGCCTCCTGGCGGGCTGCGGCGAACTGCGACTGCGTGGCTCGTATCTCGCTCGCCAGCTCGGCGGCTTCGCCTTGCGCCCGGTCCACCTTGGCCCGAAGGTCGCCCAGGTCGGCCGCCTCGGCCACGGGCACCGCACAGACGGCGAGCAGCACGCAGGCGTACGCCGCCAGGCGCCGCCTGCTCCCGCGTTCACCGGCTGTCGCGCTTGGCGCAGATGGCGAACGCGCTGCGTCTGTCGCGAGCAATCGCCCCACGAAGCGGGCGAGCCTAGCGAACTCTGTTAGGAGACGCTCACAGGTTGTCAATAATCCGCAATGAGAATTGCGGGTCGGTCATCCCTCCGGCACGTCGCGGCTGGCCAGGTAGGCGCCGATGCCGACGGCGACCACGGTGAGGCCGAGGCCTATCTGGATGGGGCGCGCGTAGCGGCGGCGGACGTAGAGAAACCCGTATTTGACGACTGCCTTGCCGATCGCACGGTAGATCATCTCCCCTTCTCTTCCCGCTGCCGGCGAATCCTATGCGCCATCCTCGATTGCAGGGACCAGAGCTCGATGAAGCCGGGTGACGCCGCCTGCGAGAAGAGACCGCCCGAGTCGGCGAAGGAGGCCAGGGCGGCGTCGTAGACCGCGTTGGGAGAGGAGCGGGTGACGACGCCGGCCCTGCCCTTGTAGAGCTTCAGGCCGATCGTCCCGGTCACCTGGGCGTTGACCGCATCCATGTAGGCGTCGAGGTCGGAGCGCAGCGGCTCCCACCAGAGCCCGGCATAGACAAGGTAGGCCCACATCCGGTCGAGCTCCGGCTTGAACTGGTTCTGGTGGATCGTCCCGACCAGCCGCTCCAGCTCCGCGTGGGCCGTGAGCAGGATCTCCGCGGCGGGCGCCTCGTAGATGTCGCGGACCTTGAGCCCGACGATCCGGTCCTCGATGTGGTCGACGATGCCGATCCCGTGGCGGGCGCCGATCTCCGCCGCCCGTTCGATCAGCTCGACCAGACCGAGCCGCTTCCCGTTCAGCTCGACCGGCACCCCCGCCTCGAAGGCGACGGTCACCGTCTCGGCCTCGTCCGGGGCCTCCTCGGGGCGGGTGACGAGCTGGAAGACGTCGTCCTCGGGGGCGTGGTCGAGGTCCTCGATCCAGCGGCCCTCCGAGGAGCGCCCCCAGAGGTTGTCGTCGATCGAGTAGGGGGCGACCTCCGTGCCCCCTTTCACCGGGATCCCGTGCTCACGGGCGTAGGCGATCTCCTCCTCGCGCCCCATCTGCCAGGAGCGCACCGGGGCGATCGTCCGCAGCTCGGGGGCGAGCGTGGCGATCGTCGCCTCGATCCGGACCTGGTCGTTTCCCTTGCCGGTGCAGCCGTGGGCGATCGTGTCGCAGCCGCTGCTGCGCGCCTGCTCAACCGCCAGCTCGGCGATCAGCGGGCGGCCGAGCGCGGTGAACAGTGGGTAGCCGGCGCCGTAGAGCGCGTTCGCCTTGATCGCCGGCAGCACGAAGTCGTGAGTGAAGCGCTCGCGCGCGTCGACGACATGCCACTCGAGTGCGCCAAGCCGCTTCGCCTTCTCCTCGATAACCGAGTAGTCCTCGCCGGGCTGGCCGATGTTCACCGTGAGGCAGACGACCTCGGCTTCGTAGCGGTCCTGGATCCACTTCAGCATCACGCTCGTGTCCAGGCCGCCGGAATAGAGCAGGAGGACGCGCCGCACCTCGGCCGGATCGGCCTCGTAGGTGGCCGTGCGCATTTGCGAGGGTGATTCGTCTGGGCTCACGGGAAGGCGCGAAGTCTCGCACGCGCACCGCAGCCGCGGAGCTAGGGAGCTTCGATTCCGCCGCTGCCGCCTTCTTCTGCTTCTTCGGGAACCGTGGTGGTTTCGGTCGTGGTCGGAGGGGTGGTCGTCTCCGTGGTCGTCGTCGGCTCGGTCGTATCCGTCGTCGTGGTCGGTTCGGTGGTGGTCGGCAGGGTCGCCTCCGTCGTCGGGGCCGTGCCGTCCTCGCCGTTGTCGCCGGCGATCACCACGATCGCGATCACCAGGCCGACGATCACCGCAATCAGGCCCGCCACGAGGAGGCGCACGTTGCCGTGGGGCCGGCCGCCCCCGGGGTCGCCCATCACTCTTGTCGGGTCGTCGTGCATTCGCCTAGCCCTCCGGTCCGAGGATCGCGTCGAGGATCTCGCTGGTTTCCCCTATCTCAAAGTCGGTTCGCAGGCGCTTTTCGATCTCCTCCCTGCTCGCGCCCTCGACCGCCATCTGGGTGGCGAGCAGGCGCGCACCCGCGGACGCCGAGCGCCGCGACTGAGGCTGCTCCCCCTCACCTTCCGTCCCCTCGGCCGGCTCGACCGGCCTCAGTCGGGGCCGGGCTGCCCCCTCAGGGGGCTCCTGCGGGTCGAGCTCGTCGGCAAGGCTCCGCAGTCGTTCGGCAATGGCGCGGTCGGCACGCGCCTCGGCCTCCTCGAGCCTGCGGCGGGCCTCCTGCTCCGCGTCGTCCAGCACCGACGAGGCCGCCTCCTCGGCCGCTTCCACAATCGCCGCGAGCCGCTCGGTGGCGTCATCTACCGAGGCGGGTGCTCGCCGTTTCCGAGGCGCTTTCTTTTTGGCGCTCATCCTGGTGCGTAGCTTAGGAGCGATTCGGAGATCAGCGCAACGGCGCGCTCGAGCTGGTCCGAATCGACCGTCAGCGGCGGTAGCAACCTCAGCGTGCCGGGCTCCGGCGCGTTGACGATCAGACCCCGCTTGAGCAGGTCGACGTTGACGGCGGCCGCATCGATCCCCTGCCCCAGGCCCACCCCGAGCATCAGGCCCCGCCCGCGGACCTCTTGCACTCCGTCGATCTCGAGTAGCGCCTCCCGGAAACGGCCGCCCTGCTCGCGCACCGAGCGCAGCAGCGAGGGATTGTCGACGAGGTCCAGCACGGCGAGCGCGGCGGCGGCGGCGACCGCCCCGCCGGCGAAGGTCGAAGCGTGATCGCCGGGCTCCAGCACGCGCGCCGTCTCCTCGCTGGTCACGCAGGCCCCGATGGGCAGGCCTCCTCCGAGGGCCTTGGCGGTGGTCAGCAGGTCCGGGCGCACGGGGGTCTGCTCAAAGGCCCAGAGGGAGCCGGTCCGGCCGACGCCGGTCTGGATCTCGTCGAAGATCAGCAGCGCCCCGACCGCATCGCAGGCCTTGCGGGCTGCGAGAAGGGCCTCCTCGCTGACGGGATAGACCCCCGCCTCCCCCTGAATCGGCTCGATCAGGACGGCGGCGGTGTTCTCGTAGACGGCGTCCCGCAGCGCCCCGGCGTCGTCGAAAGGCACCGAGCGGAAGCCCGGCAGCATCGGGCCGAGGTCGGCGTTCTCGGCCAGCTTCGGCGTCGCCGCCAGGGCTCCGTAGGTGCGCCCGTGGAAGTCGTGCTCGAAGCTGACTATCTCCGGCATCTCGATGCCACGCCGGTGGGCATGCTTGCGGGCGACCTTGATCGCGCACTCGTTCGCCTCCGCGCCGGAGTTCGAGAAGAACACGCTGCCCCCGAGGCTCGACTCAGAGAGCCGCTCCGCGAGCCACACCATCGGCTCGGTGTAGAAGAGATTGGAGACGTGGATCAGGCGCCCGACCTGCTCCCGCACCGCCTCGACCACGGCCGGGTGGCAATGGCCCACCGAGCAGACCGAGATCCCCGCCAGGAAGTCGAGGTACTCCCTGCCCTCGGAGTCCCAGAGCAGGACGCCCTCGCCGCGCACGAACTCGACCGGCGCCCGCCGGTAGGTCTGCATCACGTAGCGCTCCTCCAGCGCCTGGAGCTCGGCCAGCTTCACGACGTAACCATGGTTCCTATGCCCGCGTCGGTGAAAAGCTCCAACAACAGGCTGTGCGGCTTACGGCCGTCGATGATGTGGGCCGACTGGGCACCGCCGCGGATCGCGTCGAGGCAGGCGGCGAGCTTCGGCCGCATCCCGCCGCCGACCTCTCCCAGCCTCTGGTCGACCTCGTCCACGGTCGCCCGGGAGATCAGCGAGCCCTCGTCGTCGGGATCGGCGAGCCAGCCGGCGACGTCAGTGAGGAAGACCGCCTTGTAGGCCCCGAGCGCGGCTGCGACCTTGCCCGCGGCCTCGTCCGCGTTCACGTTGTAGGCGTGGCCGTCGCGGTCCGAGGCCGAGGATGCGACCACCGGGATGTAGTCCTCGGCGATGTGGTTGAGCACGTCAACGTCGACCCGCTCGATCGAGCCGACGAAGCCGACCTGCTCTGCGTTCGGAACGGGCGCCACCTCGAACAGCGAGCCGTCCTGGCCGGAGAGGCCGACCGCGGGCTGGCCGTGCCGGTTGAGCCGCTGCACGATGTCGGAGTTGAGCTTGCCGAGCAGGACCATCCGGGCCACCTCCACGGTCTCCTCGTCGGAGACGCGCAGGCCCTCGTGGAAGCGCACCTCGAGACCGAGCCGCTCCATGTACTCGGTTATCTCCGGCCCGCCCCCGTGGACGATCACCGGGTTGAGCCCGACGTACTTGAGCAGAACGACATCCGCGGTGAAGGCCTCGCGCAGCTCCTCGTCGCGCATCGCCGAGCCGCCGTACTTGATCACGACCGTGCGGCCGTGGAACTCCCGGATGTAGGGGAGCGCCTCGAGAAGGGTGTCGATGCTGGTGCTCATGTCGAGTACTCCGCGTTGATGCGAACGTACTCGTAGCCGAGGTCCGAAAACCAGACGTGTGCGGCGTGGTCGCCGCGTCCCAGCCGCACTGACATCTCCACCTCGGCGCTGTCGGTCGCGAACTCCCCGGCGTCGATGTGGTCGAGGCCGAGCTCCTCCAACTCCTCGCCGGCCAGTGCCATGCCGGCGGCCTGGGCGATCCTGCCCCAGTTGGGATCCCTGCCGAAGAGGGCGGTCTTGACCAAAGGTGAGTTGGCGATCGCCCGCGCCACCCACTCGGCCTCTTCCTCGCTTCCCGCCTCGCGCACGCGAGCGCAGGCGACCCGGCTCGCGCCCTCGCCGTCGGCGACGATCTGCAGCGCGAGCTGGAGCAGCACCGCATCGAGCAATCCCTCGACGAGGGGCTCCCCCGACTCGCCGCTCGCTTGGAGCAGAACCGTGTCGTTGGTGCTCATCTGGCCGTCGACGGTGATCCGTTCGAACGACGCGGCGACCGCAGGGCGCAGGACCGCCTCGGGGTCCTCGAGGACCGCATCGGTCTGCACGAAGCAGAGCATCGTGGCGAAGCCCGGCTGGATCATCCCCGCGCCCTTCGCCTGGGCCGAGACGGTGACGCCGTCGCAGCGCACCGAGCAGCACTTGGCGAAGGCGTCGGTGGTCATGATCGCCTCCGCGAACTCCACGCCGCCGTCGTCCCGGACCCGGGCGGCGGCGCGGCGGGTCCCCTCAACCACGTCGTCGACCGGGAGCGCCTCGCCGATCTTCCCGGTAGCCGCCACCGCAACCTGGGCGGGCTCGAGTCCCAGCTCCTCCGCGGCCGCGCGCTGGATCGCGACCGCGTCTTCCATTCCCCGCTCGCCGGTCGCCGCGTTGGCATTGCCCGCCTTGACCGCGGCCGCGCGCACCCCGCGAGGCTCGCAGGTCTCCCGGCAGAGACGCACCGGCGCCGCCGCGGCGGCGTTCGGGGTGAGGAGGAGCGCCGAATCGCACCGCTCGGACCGGGCGATGACGACGGCCGCGTCGGTCTTGCCGCTCTCCTTGAGGCCGCAGGCGACTGCGCCGGCGGCGAAACCGGGGGCGAGCGCGCCGGGGTCGAGCTCCTCGACCCCCGCGGGCGCCTCCACCCAACGGGAGCTGAAGAAGCTCAAGGCTCCAGCCCTTCGGTCTCCTCCAGCCCGAGCATCAGGTTGAGGTTCTGCACCGCCTGGCCCGAGGCGCCCTTCCAGAGATTGTCGATCGCGGCGAAAGCGAGAACCAGGCCGCGCTCGTCGACCGTCACATGGACGTGGCACTCGTTGGTGTCGCGCACGTCGCGCAGGCCGGGCGGCTGCTCGACCGCGTGTACGAAGGGCTCGCCCTCGTAGCGCTCCGCGTAAATCTCCTGCACCCCCTGCTTGGAGAGCGGCTCGCTCAGTCGGGCGTAACAGCTGGTCAGCTCTCCCTGGTCAAGCGGCAGCAGGTGCGGGACGAAGGTGACCGCCGCCTCGCTCCCCAGCGCCCCAAGCTCCTGTTCGATCTCGGGACGGTGGCGGTGGCCCTCGGTCTTGTAGGCGAAGGCGTTCTCGTCCATGGTCACGTAATGCATTGCGTCGCCGCCGCCGCGCCCGGCCCCGGAGACTCCCTGCTTGGCGTCGATCACCACGTCCTCGATCAGGCCGCGCTCGGCGAGGGGGGCGAGCGCCAGGACGCTGGCCGTCGGGTAGCAGCCGGGTGTCGCCACCAGCTCCGCCTCGCGCAGGGCGTCGCGGTAGAGCTCGGTGAGCCCGTACACGGCGCCCTCCAGCAGCTCGGGTGCTCCGTGCTCGCCGTACCACCGCTCGTAGGTGGGCAGGTCCCGCAGGCGGAAGTCGGCCGAGAGATCGACCACCAGCACCCCCAGGCCGCGCAGCTCGGCGACGGTGGGCGCCGAGGCGCCGTGCGGGTAGGCGACGATCGCAGCGTCCACCTCCTCCAGGGAGTCCAGGTCCAGCTCGGTCAGCTCCAGCGGCACCCGGTAGCGGGGGTAGAGGCGGTCGAGCCGGGTCCCGGCATCGCTGCGGGAGGTAGCGGCGACCAGTTCGAGGCGAGGGTGCCGCCAGACCAGCTGCGCGGCGAGGGCGCCCGCGAAGCCGGAGGCGCCGGCGACCAGGACCCGCGCCGCGGTCTCGCCGTCGAGGGTCTGCGGCCTCGGCTCACTCACGGATCGACCCCCCGATCGCGTCGAGCTCGGCGACGATTGCGTCGCGGACATCGGCGACCTCCTCGTCGGTCAGAGTGCGGTCGTCGGCCCGGAACTCAAGCCGCAGCGCCAGGCTCTTGCGCCCCTCGCCGAGCTGCTCTCCGGTGAACCGGTCGAAGACCTCGGCGGAGCGCAGGAGCTCGCCGCCGCCGCGCAGGACGGCCTCGCGGACCCGCGCCGCCGGCACGCCGTCCGGCACGACGACGGCTAGATCCTGGAGCACCGCGGGGTACGTGGTCACGTCCTCGAAGCGCTCCTCGCCGGCGGACGCCGCGCCCAGCAGCGGCGCCAGCCCCACTTCGAATCCCGCCGTGGTGTCGATGTCCCATTCGCGGCTGACGAGGGGATGCAGCTCGCCGGCCCAGCCGATCTCACTGTCGTCGAGCCGGACCGTGGCCGAGCGGCCCGGGTGCAGGAACGGCTCCGAGCTCGGCTCGAAGGAGAGCTGAACTCCGAGCCGGCCCGCGAGTCCCTCGAGGACGCCCTTGAGCGCGAAGAAGTCGGCCTCCTGGCCCCCGCCACGCCACGACCTCGGCGCGAATGAGCCCACCGCGAGGCAGCCGATCCGGTGCGGCTCGGAATCCGGCGGGGGCCGCTCACCGGGGAAGCCGCCGGAGAGGGGCTCGCCGTCGCCGTGGCCGGGCAGATAGACGCGACCGGACTCGAAGAGGGCGACCCGCTCGACCCCCCGGGCGAGGTTGCCGCGGGCGGCGTCGAGCAGCGACCCCAGCAGCGTGGTGCGCATCGCAGAGTGCTCCTCGGAGAGCGGGTTGGAGATCACCACGGGCTCCGAGCGCGGATCGTCGTCGGGGATCCGCAGGCGAGTCGGGGCGGCGGGATCGGTGAAGCTCCAACCGACGATCTCGTCGAAGCCGAGGTCGCGCATCGCGTCCTCAGCGCGGCGCCGCAGCCGCTGCGAGCGGGTCAGGCCGCCCAACTGGCCGGTAGAAGCCGGGAGGGTCGAGGGCAGGTGCTCGTCGAGGCCGTGGACCCTGGCCACTTCCTCGAT
>DASUUD010000005.1:0-6435 GCA_036374255.1 Solirubrobacterales bacterium
TCCTCGGATAGGTTGCGGGGAGCCGGTGAATCCGATGGAGTCGCACGACAACGGGATCGAGTCGGGGGTCGAGGTCGACCTGCGCGGACTCTCGATCTACACCCATCACGGCGTCAGCGACGCCGAGCAGGAGGTGGGCCAGCGGCTCGAGTTCGACGTCTCCTTCGATGTCCCCGACTGCGACGCGGTGCTGACCGACCGGATCGAGGACACGGTCGATTACAGCGAGGTCTGCGACATCGTCGCCCTCGCCGCCACCGAGCGCAGCTACCGCACCCTGGAGCGGCTCGCCCAGGTGGTCGGCGAGCGGCTGATGGAGCGCTACCGCTGCGAATCGGTGCGGGTGCGGGCCGCCAAGCCGGAGCCGCCGCTGCCCCTGGTCGTCCAGGAGGTCGCGGTCGAGGTGACCCAGGAACGCAGCTCCGATGAAACCGAGGACGAGGACGAGAGCGCTTAGACGTGCCGCTCCTCGAGTACCCATATTGGCCGCTTGGGCACGGCACGTCCAAGGCGTGATGCGGACCGGATACCTGGGGTTGGGGTCCAACGTCGGCGACCGCGAGGCGCACCTGCGGGCCGCCCTGCAGAAGCTCGGCGAGCACGGGGTGGAGGTCGATGCCGTCTCCTCGACCTACGAGACCGAGCCGGTGGGGGAGGTGCTCGACCAGCCCGAGTTCCTCAACGCCGCCGTCAGGGTCCGCACCGAGCTGGAGCCCGAGGAGCTGCTCGAAGTCTGCAAGGCGATCGAGGTCGAGCGGGGCCGCATGCTGGCCGCCTCGCGCCACAGCCCGCGCCCGCTCGACATCGACCTCCTCCTGCTCGGTGACCTGGAGACGTCCACCGAGCGCCTCACCCTGCCGCACCGGGAGCTGACCAGCCGCCGCTTCGTCCTGGTCCCCCTGCTCGAGCTGGATCCGGACCTGACCCTGCCCGACGGCACCCGCCTCTTCGACTCCCTCGCCGCCCTCGGCCCCGGCCAGCGGGTGGAGCGGGCCGGCTCGCTCTAGCTTCGCCCGGGGGCGAGCCTGCTGGAGGGCGAGGCGGAGCGGCTCCGCGTAGGCGAAGTTCGGTATCGAGCACCCGCACCCGCCGCACCCGACTTTGACGGTGCAGGTGGCTCTGCGCGTCGGCACGGTGTGGGAGGGGCTCAGCGCCATGGGCGATGCGTTCGAGCTGCTTGTGCTGATCTCGTTCGCCGCGATCTGCATCACGCAGGCGCTCGGGATTCCGGTCGCCTTGTTGAGGCTGCGGCGAAGCCGGGTCTGGAGGGAGCGCCCGAACCAGGTTGCCCAGTGGAAGCACCTCGCCGAGTACGTGGCGCCCGTCACGGTGCTGGTCGTGATCTGGGCGCTGGCCGTCTCGGTCAGCGCGGGCGTGGCACACGTACTGGACCGGGTTCTATGAGGGAGCGTCGCGTCATCGGCCTTCCCGAGGGGTTCGCGATCACCTATGTCTCCCTGCTAGCGATCGGCGTCGTCGTTGGCGCCCTCGTCGGGCTGGGGGCGATCTCACCCGTCTCGTTCGTGGCCATCGTCGGCGCCGTGCTCACCATGTTCGTTCCCTGGGCGGTGCTCCATCTTGACCCCCGCGGGCTTGCCGGTCAAAAGAGCTATCGCGGCGATCCGGAGTAGAGGAGAGGCAGCGGCGAGCCGTCGCCTACTGGGTGGCCGCCGCCTCGGACCGCAGCGGAGCGAGCCACTCCGGCGGGAAGATCGGTGGCGCGTCGCCCGGGTAGTGGGGGATGACGCGCCGGGCGAACTCGCCGGCGGGGCGGGAGTCGATCAGCGGGCGCAGGTCCTGCAGGGTCATCGCCAGGCGGATCGTCGGCGCGATCTGGAAGTCGGCGGCATTGGGCTCCTCACCGCCGATCGTTCCGGCGGCGATCAGCTCGTCGACCCGGTCGAGCAGCTTGCCCAGGTTCGCCAGGTCGGCGCGGACGTTCTCGTCGCTCGCCTCGTTGAAGTGGGCCGAGAGGGCGACGATCGGCGCCGCCGTGCGCACCGCCAGCGAGATCGGGATGCCCAGCCTCGCCCCCTCCGAGTAGCTGCGCAGCGGCGAGCGGTCCTTGCGCAGCGCCCACCAGATCAGCTGGCGGATCGGATGCTGCAGCTCCTCGTCGCCGAAGCGCTCCGCCTCCTCGACCGCGGCCCGCCTCTCGGGGTCCGCGGGGAACAGCGGCGGCTCCGGCTGCACCCTGTCCAGCTCGCGGGCGATCTCCCGCGAGCCCTGCACGCGGCGGCCGTCGATCTTCATCGCCGGCACCGTGACTCCCGGGAAGCGGAGCCCCCGCAGCACGAGCTTGGATATGACCGGGAAGAGGTCGGTGCGCTCGAACGGGATGCCCTTGTGCTTGAGCATCGCCTGCGTCGCCACGCCGGGGTGCGATCCCGGGATCGTGTAGAGGCGCACCTTCACGGTCGGACATCCTAGACCGATGTGGGAGGGATAATGCTCGACCGTGCTGCTCGCGGTCGACGTCGGCAACACCCAGACCCACCTCGGCGCCTTCGACGGCGAGCGCCTGGTCGAGCACTGGCGCTTCCAGACCCGCGCCGGGGCGACCGGCGACGAGCTGGCCGAGCGGATCGGCGGGATGATGGGACTGAGCGGCATGAGCCTCACCGACATCGGCGCCGTCTGCGTCTCCTCCGTGGTGCCGCCGCTCGGCACCCAGTACGAGCACCTCACCGAGCGTTACCTGGGTGACGCGGAGTGCGTATTGATCGGTCCGGGCGTGAAGACCGGGATGTCGATCCGGATCGACAACCCGCTCGAAGTCGGCGCCGACCGGCTGGTCAACGCGGTCGCCGCCTACGACCGCTTCGGCGGGGCCTGCATCGTGGTCGACTTCGGAACGGGGATCAACTTCGACGCCGTCTCGGCGGAGGGCCACTACCTCGGCGGGGCCATCGCGCCGGGGCTGGAGATCTCGCTTTCGGCATTGGTCGAGCGGGCCGCCCGCATCCCCCGCATCGATCTCGCCGAGCCCGAGACCGCGATCGGCCGGTCCAGCCGCGCCGCGATCCAGTCCGGCGTCGTGTTCGGCTTCGCCGGCCTGATCGACGGCGTCGTCCGCCGTATGGAGGACGAGCTGGGCGAGGTCAGCCGGCTCGCCACCGGCGGCCTTGCGGAGGCGATCGTCCCCTTCACCGAAACGATCGAGGAGGTCGACGAGATGCTGACGCTCAAGGGTCTACGGTTGATCCATGAGCGAAACGGCGCATGAGCTGACCGACCCCTTCGAGATCGGCGGGGTCAGAATCGAGAACCGGGTGCTGCTGGCCCCGCTGGCGGGGATCGGCAACTGGTTCGTGCGCCTGCAGGCGAAGCGCCACGGGGCCGGCCTCACGGTCTCCGAGATGATCTCCAGCTTCGGCCTGCACTACCGCAACGAGCGAACCCTCCGCGAGCTGATGCGGATCCATCCCGACGAGCATCCGGTCTCCGTGCAGCTCTTCGGCCACGACCCCGAGGCGATGCGCTCCGGCGCGGCGATCGCCGCCGAGGCTGGCGCCGACCTGATCGACATCAACATGGGCTGCCCGGTCCGCAAGGTGCGCAAGACCGGCGCCGGAGTCGAGCTGCTCGCCGACCCCGAGCTGGCCCTCGCCCTTGCCCACGCTGCCGCGGAGGGCAGCGGCCTGCCCGTGACGGTGAAGCTCCGCTCCGGCCTGCGGCCGGGAGACACCTCCGGCTTCGACCTCGCCGTCCGCCTCGCCGAGGAGGGAGGCGTCGCGGCGATCGGCTTCCATCCGCGGGCCGCCGCCTCCGGCCACAAGGGCGACCCGGATTACGCACTCACCCGCAGGCTGACCGAGCGGATAGACGTCCCGGTGATCGTCTCCGGCGGTCTGAAGAGCGCCGAGGCGGCGCGGCGCGCGTTCCGCGAGTCAGGGGCGGACGCTGTGATGATCGCGCGGGGCGCCCTCGGCAATCCCTGGGTCTTCGAGGAGCTGACCGGCCGCCGCGGCGAGCCGCCGCAGCGCGAGGAGATCGTCGACGAGCTGCTCTGGACCATCGACCGAGCCGAGGAGCACCTGGGGGCGGACCGGGCGACCCGCTACCTGCGCAAGTTCTACCCCTGGTACATGGCGGCACTGGAGGCTCCGGCCGAGCTCGCGGACGAGCTGCAGCGGAGCGCCGACCTGCCCCGCGCGAGGGAGCTGGTCGCCGCGCAAAAAATCCTGATTGAGGAGCTCCACCCCTCGCTATAATCCCGCGACTTCGAGCCCAGGTGTGACGAGCCCCCAGGCGTCGCACCCGGGCGTTTTTTGGGTTCTGGACCGTCCTCCAACCGTCACAAGCAAAGCGAGGGAAGCGTGACTCGGGAAGCCGTCATCACACCGGAAGGGCTGGAGAAGCTCAAAGAGGAAATCGAGTACCTCTCGACCGACAAACGGCGCGAGGTGGCGGAACGGATCAAGGAGGCGCGCGAGTTCGGCGACATCTCCGAGAACGCCGAGTACGACGACGCCAAGAACGAGCAGGCGCTGCTCGAGGCCCGGATCGCCCAGCTCGAAGAGCGGCTGCGCCGCGCAATCGTGATCGACGAGAAGGACGTCGGCACCGATGAGGTGACGGTCGGTTCGATCGTCCACGTCAAAGACCAGAAGTCCGGCGACTCCCAGAAATTCCAGATCGTCGGCTCGACCGAGGCCGACCCGCTCGAACAGAAGCTCTCCAACGAGTCGCCGATCGGCAAGGCGCTGCTCGGCCACAAGCGCAACGACGTGGTCACGGTCGAGGTTCCGCGCGGGCCGAAGAAGAAACTCAAAATCACGAAGATCGACAGCGCCTGACGGTCGATAGGCTCGCGACCGCGATGAGCGAGCCGGAGAAACAGGAGCCCTCGGACTTACTGCGGGACCGGCGGGAGAAGCTCGAGCGGTTGCGGGAGGCCGGCATCGATCCCTTCCCGCACGAGTTCGGCGAACGCGAGGAGATCGCAGAGGTGCGGGCGGCGCACCGCGGGCTGGAAGCGGGGCTGGAAACCGACTCCCGCCACCGCGTGGCGGGACGGATCGTCGCCCGGCGCGGGCACGGCAAGGCGGCGTTCCTCGACCTCCGTGACGGCAGCGGCCAGATCCAGCTCCACGCCCGCGAGGACCTGCTCGGGGAGGAGGCCTTCGAGCTCCTGGTCGACCTCGACCTCGGCGACCTGATCGGCGTCGAGGGCACGGCGCTCTCGACCAGACGGGGCGGCGAGCTCTCGCTGGCGATCGATCACTGGCGCCTGCTCGCCAAGAGCCTGCGACCGCCGCCCGACAAGTTCCACGGCCTCGAGGACGTCGAGACACGCCACCGGCGGCGGGAGCTGGACCTGCTCGCCAACGAGGAGACGCGCCGCATCTTCACCCTGCGCGCCAGGACGATCGCCGAGCTGCGTCACTGGCTCGACGAACGCGGCTACGTCGAGGTGGAGACGCCGGTCCTCCAGCCCCTCTACGGCGGCGCCCTGGCCCGACCCTTCGTCACCCACCACAACGCGCTCGACCGCGACTTCTACCTGCGGATCGCCACCGAGCTCTACCTGAAGCGGCTGATCGTCGGCGGGATCGACAAGGTGTATGAGCTCGGCAAGGACTTCCGCAACGAGGGGATCTCCCACAAGCACAACCCCGAGTTCACGATGCTCGAGTGGTACGAGGCCTACGCCGACTACCGCAAGACCGCTCACGACCTGGAGCTGATGGTCGCCGAGGTCGCCGAGCGGGTGCTGGGGAGCATGCAGATCGAGCGCTACGGGGAGACGATCGACCTCACGCCCCCCTGGCGGCGGATCACCCTGCGCGAGGCGATCAAGGAGCGGACCCGGATCGACGTCGCCGAGCACCCGACCCGCGAGGCGCTCGCCGCGGCGATGGACGGCGAGCCGGACCCCGCGGAGGGCTGGGGGAAGCTGGTGGACGGGCTGCTCTCGAAGTCGGTCGAGCCGGAGCTGATCCAGCCCACCTTCGTCCTCGACTACCCGGTCGAGCTGTCGCCCTTCGCCAAGGCGCACCGCTCCGAAAAGGGCCTGGTCGAGCGCTGGGAGGCCTTCGTGGGCGGGATCGAGATCGCCAACTCGTTCAGCGAGCTGAACGATCCCGACGAGCAGCGCCGGCGCTTCTCCGAACAGGCGGCGGAGCTGGAGCGGGGCGATGAAGAGGCGCAGCCCTACGACGAGGCCTTCGTCGAGGCGCTGGAGCAGGGGATGCCGCCCACCGGCGGGGTCGGGCTGGGGATCGACCGGCTGGCGATGATCCTCTCCGGGGCGCGCACGATGCGTGAAGTCGTGCTCTTCCCGGCGATGCGCACCTGAGAATCCGTACCTACTACGGACCGATTCTATGCCGATTTACGGATGCAGGCCGTGGTACCGGCGGCGAGGATGGAAGGGACAATGCGGCGAGCCCAATAGCGGCGGGAAGGAGCTCAGATGGCACTCGCAGACAA
>DASUUD010000006.1:0-5267 GCA_036374255.1 Solirubrobacterales bacterium
AGCGTCGACCAGGTGCGCGCGCGGGTCAGGGAGGCGCTGGCGGAGCTGGACAGCGCCGGCGAGCGGAATGCGACGCCGGCGACGCCTCCTCCGCCCGCTCCGCCATCCGCGCCGGAGCCCCGGGCAGCGGAGCCGGGGCCGGAGCCCGAGTCAACGGAGCCGGAGCCCCGGGCGGCTCCGCCGACGGCGACGCCGACGCCCCCCAGGCGCCAGGAGCGGACCAGGGATGCGGCCGAGACCTCCCGTCGCCGCCGGATCGCCGTGCCGGGGAACCGCCGGCTGGTCGAATTGGCCGGAGGCCTGCTCGTCCTGGTGCTGCTGGTCCTCTTCGCGAGCGGGGCCGTGGACATCGGCGGCGGGGACTCCGACTCCGAGGAGGGCTCGTCCCAGACGGCCGGCAACGGCAATCGCCAGGCCACGCAGGCGGTCCTCTCGCCGCCGGAAGGGGGCGACGCGATCGGCCGGGCGGTCTTCGGGCGGATCGGCAAAGGGCCGGTGCTCCAGGTGCAGGCGGAAGGCCTCAAACCGACTCCCCGCGGCAAGTCCTACACCGTCTGGCTCTACCGCTCGCGGAAACTCGTGCTGCGGGTCGGCTCGGTGAAGAGCGAGTCCGGGGGCATCGCGGCTCAGTTTCCGGTCCCGGTCGAACTGCTCTCCTACGTCGCCGGTGGCGCTTTCAACCAGATATACGTCTCGCTCACCGACGACGGCGCCTACAAAGCCGAGATCGCGCGGGCCCGCAAACAGGAACGGCTGCCCGCCTACGCCGGCGAGACCGTGCTGCGCGGAGAAATCGCCGGCCCACTCGTTCGAGGGTAGGTCTCAGCCGAGCAGCTTGCCCGGGTTCATGATCCCCTCCGGGTCGAGCCGGCTCTTGACGGCGCGCAGCACGTCGAGCCCGGTCTCCCCCACCTCTGCCTCCATGTAGGGGGCGTGATCGCGGCCGACCCCGTGGTGGTGTGTGATGGTGCCCCCATTGGCGACGATCGCCTCCGAGGCGGCCCGCTTCACGGCCTGCCACTGCTCCAACTCCGCGCCGCGGCGAGCCCGGGCGACGAGCGTGAAGTAGAGCGACGCTCCGTCCGGGTAGGCGTGCGAGAGGTGGCAGAAGACGATGCCCGGGGTTCCCTGGGCGCTGAGCGCCTCGCGGATCGCCCCGTCCACCGCGGCGTGCAGCCGGCCGAGGCTCGTCCAGGTGTGCGAGGTCTCCAGGGTCTCGACCATCGCCCCCATCTCCATCAACGTGTCGCGCAGGTAGGGCCCCTCGAAGCGCGTCCGCTCCCAGGACCGCCCCGCGGCCTGGCCGAGATAGGCGGCTCCGCCGCGCCGCAGGGCGCGCACCGTGAGGGCGCGGCGGCGGGCGACAGCCTCCCGGTCGCCCTCGATTCCGGCCACGATCAGGCAGCCGTCGCTCCTGCGACGCAGGCCCAGGTAGCCCTCGAACAGCCTGCCGGCCAGGCCGCGTGGCCCCGAGAGCGACAGCGCCACCCAGGTCTCCTCCGGGTCTGAGACGCGGATCACGTCCGGCAGCCCCGGCCCCTGAGCGAGCGCCCGCACGATCTCGGCCCCGGCCTCGAAGCTCTCGGCGATCCAGGCCTCGTACCTGCGGGTCTCAGGCGAGGGGCGAATCCGGACGGTCACGCCGGGGATCACACCGAGCAAGCCCTCCGAGCCGATCACCAGCTCGCGCAGCGAGGGCCCCGCGGCGGTACGGGGTGACTCGAGCGTTCGCAGCTCCCCGGCCGGGGCGATCAGCGCCACCGAGGCGACGAGGTCGTCGAAGCGCCCGTAGCCGCTCGAGGCCTGTCCCGCCGACCGGGTCGCCGCGAACCCGCCGATCGTCGCGTACTCGAAGGATTGCGGGAAGTGCCCCAGGGTGACGCCCTGCGAGGAGAGCGCCGCCTCGGCCTCTGGCCCCCGCAGGCCGGCGCCGAGCCGCGCGGTCAGCGAGCGGCGATCCACCTCGACGCGGCTCAGGCGTGCGAGGTCCAGGCTGATCAGGCGCGAGTGGGAACCCCGCAGGGGCTCGACCCCCCCGACCACGCTGGTCCCTCCGCCGAAGGGCACTACCGCGACGCCCTCGGCGGCGCAGGTCGCCAGCACCCGCCGCACCGCTTCCTCGTCGGCCGGAAGCAACACCGCATCGGGAGCCGCGTCGAGGTGACCGCTGCGGAGCCGGGCGAGATCAGCGTATCCGCGACCCGTCGCATGTCGAAGCCGATCCTCCCCGGCGGTGAAGACGGCCTCGCCCCCCACCGCCTCGACCAGTGCGTCGGGCAACGGCTCGGCTGCCGGCAGCTCGAATTCATCGACCTCGGCGACCAGAGGCCACGGCTCCAGCTCGCCGATTCGGTCCTGCAGCATCGCCCGTGCCTCCGCGTCCAGCTCGGGCGCGATCGAGGGATCGCCCCAGCCCCACCACTTCGCGTCGCGCCGGGGCTTCACGAGCCGCCCAGGGCCTTTTCGAGCCCGTCCAGCGCCTCCTCGAGGATCCGGCCCTGGCCGCCACGCATCATCGGCCCGCCCAGCCGCGAAAGGCCGCGAAGCGACTGCGTCGCGGAGAGCAGGACCTCCGTCCCGGACCCGTCAGCACGCAGCGTGATCTCGACACCCGCGCTGCGAAGGTGCTTGGCGAACGGGGTCCCCTCGAGCTGTTGCTCCCAGGCGTAGCGCTCCCCCTCGACCGAGCTGACGCAACGGTAGTCGGCCCGGACGCCCCTGCCCGCCGCGGTCTCCAGCACCGTGGTCCACTGGCTGCGCCTTCCCCCCGGCTTGAGGTCGACGTTCTCGACTCGGCTGGTGCGGGGCCACCAGCGCGGCAGGCTGTAGGGGTCGGAGACCAGCTTCCAGACTTCATCCGGCGTGGCGTCGAGGACGCGGCTACGGGTGATCCGCGCCAACGGGGATCGTCAGTCGCCGGCGAGGCGTCGCAGGTCCCTGACCAGCAGGAGGTGCTTGAGGTGGCTGACGGTCGCGGCGAGGCTCTCGAGACTCTCCAGTGCCTCCTTGCGCCGCTCCGGGTTGCGCGAGCGGAGGGACGGCCCCAGGACGGCCTCCAGCAGGTTCGCCTCGCGGTCGGCCGAGGAGCGGAAGATCCTCAGGTTGCGTGCCCCGACTCCGACTCGGGAGAGCTCGTTGGCGGCCCTCACCACCTCGCGATCGGTCTCGTCGTAGACGGTCTTGCCGTCGCGCTTCTCCGGCTGCACGATCCCGTAGGTCTCCAGCTCGGCGACCAGCTCCGCCCGTGCCCCGGTCTCGTCGATCAGCTCGTCGAGGTTCAGGTAAGCGTTTGAGGTGTTGACCAGGATCGCGCGCCGGATCGCGCCCCCGCCGGAGCGGCGGTCCCCGCCACCGCTGAGCTCGATGTCGCCGCCCGCAGCAAGCTCTTGCCTGATCACCCGCAGCGGCAGGAACTCGTCCCTCTGCAGGCGCAGGATCGTCCGCAGCCTTTCGACGTCGGACTGGCTGTAGAGGCGGTAGCCGCCGGGGGTGCGCCTGGGGCTCAGCAGCTTCTGGTCCTCCAGGTAGCGGATCTTGGAGATCGAGATGTCGTCGAACTCGTTCTCGAGAATCTTGCAGACAGCGCCGATCGTCAGCGCCTTGCGCGGCCGGCTGGAGGACTCGGGTGCGCGGGTGGATGTCTCGGGGGCGGAGGCGCTCATTGTCATTTCTCCAGATAACTCAGCTTGTACTTGCCGACCTGGATCTCGTCGCCGTCGGCGAGGCGGTGCGACTCGATCCTGCGCCGGTTGACGTAGGTCCCGTTGAGCGAGCCGAGGTCGTCGATGTAGAGGCCGTCGCGGCGGCGCACCAGCAGAGCGTGGTTGCGGGAGACCGTGACGTCATCGAGGAAGACGCCGGCGTCGGGGCTCCGTCCTATGCTGATCCGGTCCTCGGCGAGGGGAAAGCTCTCGCCGGCCCGGCCGCCGCCCGTGCGGATGACCAGGGCGGAGGCGCCGCGCTCGAGGACCTCGTCGATGTCGATCGGCTGCATGTCGCCCGTGTCGTCGACCGTGTAGGTCATCGTCGTGGGCTCCTCGGCTCCCTCGGTGGGCCCGCCGAGGAAGGCCCCGCATTTCTGGCAGTAGTTGGCTCCCTCGGGATTGACGAAGCTGCACTCGGGACAGTGACCCGCCATCGTGCCTCCCCGCCTCGCCGCTCAGGCGGCGGGCTTGTCCTCCGGGGGCGCCGGCTGGGCTTTGCCGGCGAGGATCTCCGTCAGCTGGGCGACGTCCTCCCCCGAGATCAACGTGTCGCCGCTTTCGCGCTTCTGGCGCAGGCGATTGACAAGCTCCGCCCGGAGAATGTCGATCTTGCCGTGCAGCACCCGCCGCCTGTAGGAGATCTCGTTCTCCTCTTCGGTCAGGTTGTCGATCAGCTCCTTCAGCTCTTCATCGCTGAGAGAACCGAGATCGGGAAAGGTGTCCTCCATCTCGCTCCTTGATCGGGAGGCGGAACCTCCGTTGGCCGCTGCAGGCGATTATAGGTCGCTGAGGCCAAGCTTCAACCCCAGGTTGAAGGTTTATGGATTCTGGGTGCTCGCTTGCGCCCGGATCGTGCGCAGGCCCGCACGCGCGTAGAGCACGGTCGCGATCAGTCCCAGCACCAGACCCGTGACCAGCAGTCCCGTCGGGACCCATCCCTCGATCGCCAGGGCGAAGAAGAGGCCGGCCATGGTGGGGAAGACTGCGATACGCCCCGGCCAGTTGACCTGGAGCTCCACGCCGTGGCGCAGCCCGTACTGGGCGAGCAGAAGCATCACGACCTCTCGCGCGGCGAGCAGGGCGAGCAGCCAGCGCGGCAGCAGCTCGAAGTGCCAGCAGACGACGGCGCCCGAGAGGATCGTGAGCCGGTCGATCAGCGGGTCCAGCACCGCACCGAGCCGGCTGTACTGACCGGTCGCCCGGGCGAGGAGGCCGTCGAAGTAGTCGCCGGCCGCTATCAGCCAGAAGAGGGCCGCCGCGGCTGTGCTTCGCCCGTCACCCGATTCGAAGGCGAGATAGAGGAAGACGGGAATCGCGGCCAGTCGCAGGTAGCCGATCAGGTTGGGAAGCGTCCACGGGTTGAGCGGCTCTCCGCGGCCGGTCGCCTTCGGCGGGGGGGCACTGCGATCGAGCCCGAGCAGGCGCCGCACTCGGCCCCGCCCGAAGGGTGCGCGCCCGGCGCTCACCCCTCGAGGATCTCCAGCGCGCGCTCGGCCGCGGCGTCGACCGGAAGCCTGTGCTCGGCGCCGTCGGAGCGCTCTTCGGCCTCGACGACACCCTCCG
>DASUUD010000007.1:0-2696 GCA_036374255.1 Solirubrobacterales bacterium
GGGCGGGTTCGCCACTGGGGTCGCAGCCGTACCGCTCGCGCAACTTCGAGGAGTTCCGCATCCTCGGACTCGCTCAGCAAGGGCACATCACCGGCCCCGACGGAGAGCCATTCGGCTCGGCCGGAGCGATCATCAACTGCCCCGTCGTCTTCCGCCTCCTCTAGCCCCGACCCGGGAGAGGCCCACCAGCGTTGTCCAGCGCAGGTGGGCCTCTCTCCAACCGTCTGACCATGATCAAGCGAAGAACGCTGTCGACGACCTACCTGCCCACCCACTCCAGGGGCTGATGTTCTTCGCGCCCCTGTCCGTGCCCGACACTGGATCGTCGTCTGTGGCCCGCCGGACGCCGAGACGCTGCCCGAGCGCCTTGCCCGCTACCTCGCTCCACCGCACCACGACCCGGGAGCCGGTAGCGGAACGATCTCCTCCCTCCTAGCCGTTTCGGGAGCGCTCGTACTCCTCGAGGTAGCCCGCCAGGAGGTCGAGCGACTCCCGGGTCAGGATATGGATCAGCTCCTGGCCCTGGGTTCGAAAAAGCTCGCCGCGGACGCCCGGCCCGCCCGCCTCCGGATGCTCGGCTTCGAGCCACTCCATGAACGGCGCGGCCTCGGCCGGACGATACCCGCCGGGGCTAAAGCCGATGTTCAGCCAGGAGAAACCCAGAAGGTCGATGCGGCCATTCCGGATCCTGATCCCGGACGATGACCGCAGCGGCCCATGACCGGCGATCTGTCTGAGCCTGTTGTCCATCAGATAGGAGCAGTTGACTTGTGCGTCGCCGCCGGCCCACACGCGAACCGGGTCCCTTCGACACTCGAAGGACTCGTATCGGACCCGGTAGAGCCGTTCGGCTTCCAGAGCGAGAGCAAGCTGATCGCGATCCAACCGCACCCCACCCATGGTGGGATCCATGGCGCTGCTGTACCTCAGCTGCGCCGTGACACCGTCGTCGGCGACGAGCGACATCACCTTCTCGGCGTCGTAGGCGTTGCGGGCCTCCATGAGGCGCTTCGCGATCTTCACCAAATTGGGGGACGCGACGTCGAAGCGGATCGATCGGATGATCTGCTGAATTTCCTTCTCGAGCTCAGAGCTCGCCTGCTCGGTCGTCGCGGCCGCGATGAAGAGGCGGACCCCGTCGACGGCGACGATCCAGACGCTGACGGTGACGCCAACGCCCGTCCTCGGCCAAAGCGCACCGCCGTAAGAGTCTCGCCAGGCGTAGAAGAACCCCGGGTCGCAGCCGACGTCCTCGCGGACCCTGAGCACCACGTGCTTCGCCACGCGGCCACCAAGAGTGACGTCCGACGGCCCCCTGACGAGCTTGGTGCCGGGCGCGGTCGAGACTGCGGCCGCGAGATCGGCGACCGATCCACGAACCGGCGGGCTCAGCAGATTGGCGCAGGGATCGGCGTGGTCGCCGTCGGGGAAGCTCGTCCAGTAGATGATGGCCTCTGCACCTTGCGACCCGAGGATGGACTTGTTGAGCGAGATCGGCCCTCCGGCGGACCTCTCGGTCGGGAGGCTTCGAAAACGTTCCCAGCCAACCGTCTTCGGGAGCCTGAACGAGAACG
Organism: Solirubrobacterales bacterium; assembly: GCA_036374255.1. Lineage (GTDB taxonomy): Bacteria > Actinomycetota > Thermoleophilia > Solirubrobacterales > 70-9 > VRUE01. The sequence goes on from DASUUD010000007.1 coordinate 1,575, forward strand.
TGACGCCCTCCTCGGTCACCGTCAGCCTTCGGCCGACGAGAGGAGCCTCGATGAGATCGTCGCTGCCGGCAGGTGCCGGCGCCGGCGGCGCCTCCTCGGCCGTGTTCCCGTCAGTCGTGGCGGCCTGCCGGACGGCAGAGGGCGCCGCCTCCTTCCCGCCCCTGAGCGCGTCCACGGCGGCCGCCACGCCGATCGCGGCGAGCGTCGCAACGAGGAGCCAGGTTCCCGGGCGCCGCACACCTGGAGCCACCCGATCTCGCCGAGGCCGCCGCCGGGATTCGAGCAGCATTCTGATGCGAGTCGAGATCCTCACCTGCCGCCAAGTTGCGCTCCGAACGTTTCAGCCCCGCTACAGGCTTGTTGCAGCTGTTAGCGTCCGGGCCGGGAGGCCAGCCAGATGGAGTTCCGGATCCTGGGACCGCTCGAGGTGTGGCAGGAAGGCGGCGAGGTCTCCCTCGGTGGGCCGAAGCCGCGGGCACTTCTCGCCGCGCTCCTCCTCCACCCCAATGAGGTCGTCTCCGCCGACCGGCTGATCGACGATCTCTGGGGCGACGACTCGCCCGAGCGCGCCGCTGCGGCGCTGCGGGTCAACGTCTCGCGCGTCCGCAAGGCTCTTCCGCCCGACGTGCTGGCGACCAGGGCGCCCGGCTACGTCATCCGGATCGAGCCCGGAGCGCTCGATCTCCATCGCTTCGAGCGGCTTGTCGACGAAGCGAGGAGCCTCCTTGCTCGCGGCCTGGCGGCCGACGCGTCGGCACGGCTGCGGGACGCGCTGTCCCTGTGGAGAGGCCCGCCGCTCGCAGATTTCGCCTACGAGAGCTTCGCCCAGACGGCGATCGCCCGGCTCGAGGAGATCAGGCTGGCGGCAGTCGAGCTCCGGATCGACGCCGACCTCGCGCTCGGGCGCCACGACGAGCTGGTCGGCGAGCTCGAGGCGCTGGTCGCCGAGCACCCGCTCCGCGAGCGCCCCCACATGTACCTGATGACAGCCCTGTACCGATCGGGTCGGCAGGCGGAGGCCCTCGCCGCCTATCAGGATGCCCGCCGGACGCTCGTCGACGGGCTGGGGATCGAACCGAGCACTGCGCTCCAGGAGCTCGAGCGGACCATCCTGAGGCAGGA
>DASUUD010000008.1:0-2866 GCA_036374255.1 Solirubrobacterales bacterium
CGTGAGCTGGAACGAGCGCGGCCACGCCGCAGCCGGTTCGCTAGACTGACTGCCGCTCGGGCCCATAGCTCAGCTGGTAGAGCGCATGGCTGGCAGCCATGAGGTCAGGGGTTCGAATCCCCTTGGGTCCACCATCGAGCCCTTGTGTGAACCGAGCAAGGATGCGAAGGGCTCCTCGTACGTGAAGTCGGCGATCGCGCCGTCGCGAACACGGATCGTATGGAAGAACGCTCGGTTCCACATCTTGCGGACATCGGGCCTGGCTTTGCGGTAGCCCGCTGCGCAGTCCTTCGCCAGGTCGAGGGCGAGGTCGATGATCTGCTTCGCCTGCGCCAGCTTCTCTCCGTCGCTCGCGAGCTGTGACTCGGCCTCGGCCACCTCGGCGTTGATCCGGGCCTGCTCGCGCTTGAGAGTCGACACGTCGATCGCGTCGGCGTAGTAGGCGCGGAGCAGCTTCTCCCGCTCGTTCGCGAGCTGGCGAAGGCGTCGACCCAGAAACTCTGTCGCCTCAGCTCGGTGCCGCTCCCGGTCGGCGACCTCGACCCGGAGGACCCGCTCCAGCCGGCGCCTGAGCGCCACGGGGACCTGGACGCCTTCGTAAAGGGCCTCGACCTCCCGCTCGAGCTTGGCGGCCGCGACGTATCCGCCCTGCAAGCAGCGAGCCCGGCCGGTGTTCCGCCCGATGCAGCGGAAGTAGCCGAAGCGGCCCTTGGCGACCACGTAGTAGAGCTTCGAGCCGCACTCGGCGCAGACCAGCGTGCCCTTCAGGTAGTGGTCGTGCTTCCAGCTCCGCTCTCCACCTGAGGAGTGCTCATCCAGAACGCTCTGCACCCTGTCGAACAGCTCGCGGGAGACGAGCGGCGGGTGGATGCCGTCACGCTCCACACCTCTCCAGCGAACGACGCCGGCGTAGACCGGGTTCAGGAGCATCCGGTGCACCGCACTCTTCCCCGGTGGGTTCCCGAGGCGGTTGCGCAGACCCTTCTCGGCCAGCGCCTCGGTGAGGAGGTCAAGCGAAGTCTCGCCCGTCGCGTAGCGCTCGAACGCCCACGCCACGAGCGGCGCCTGCGGATCGGGCTCGAGCACCGACTCGCCGCGGCGTCCGGGGCCGTCGCGACGGACGTTTCGGTACCCGAACGGTGCACGGACCGGCCAGCCTCCCTGCGCCGCTTTCTGGTCCATGCCCTTTCGGATCTCCTGACCGAGGTTGGCCGAGTAGAACTCGGCGATCGAGGCGAGGATCCCCTCCACGAGCTTGCCCGAGGCCGAGTCCTCCAGGCTCTCGGTGACCGAGTGCAGCTGGACGTTGGCCTTGCGAAGCGCGGCGCGGACCGCCGCGTGGTCCTCGAGGTTTCGGGCAAGGCGATCGAGCTTGTGGACCACCAGGCAGTCGATGCTCCTGTCCTGGGCAAGGCGAGCGAGCATGGCCTGCAGCTGCGGCCGGTCGGCGGTGCGGGCCGACTCGCCCCGGTCGACGTACTCCTCGGCAAGCTCCCATCCGCGGTCCGCGATGAAGCGGCGGCAGGCCTCGGCTTGGGCGGGGATCGAGTAGCCCTCCTCCGCCTGCTCCTTCGTCGAGACCCGGAGGTAGGTGACGGCCTTCAGGACCCCTCCTCCTCGCTCAGCTGCTCGGCGAGCGCGAGCAGCGCCCTCGCGAGAGGCCTGAGGGTAGCATCGACCTCTGTCGCCGCCGGCTCGTCGCTTTCGTCGAGACGGGCACCCTGCTGTCGGAGTCGATCCTCCGCGTTCTCGTCGCCCTCCTCGTGTCGGCGCGGGACTTCGGTTGGCGCCTTGTCGCGCCGCGGCCTCAAGGTGCATGTCGGGGCGGCAGGGCGCGGAATCGGGGTGTGGCGGACGCGGGGGAGATCCGATGCCGATGACCTGGATCGTCGTCGGTGAAGTAACGACCGAGGCACCGTGTCGCTCGGTGCAGGTCGCGAGACCGGGCGGGGAGATCGACGAGCGAGAGGCGCTCGCCATCGATCGGCACGTGCTTCCATCCCGGCCCGAGCACGCCGAGATCGGTGAGCCGATCCTCGCTTCCCACGTACAGCGGGAACGAGCCTGCTAGCGACCCGGAGACCTGCAGGGTGTTGACCGCCGAGCGGTAGGCGGTGGCGACCTCCCCCTCGCGCTCTCCCTCCGGGACTAGGACGAGGAGGTTCGGGAGCCCGGTGAGCTCCTGTTCCCTCGTCCACCCCGCTGCGAGCGTCAGGTAGCCGTCGAGCTTGCGGGTGAGCGCGCCGCGTGCCTCGGTAGCGCGGTCGTACTCGAGGTAGAACTCGCACGCGCCGCCCGGGTGGAGGTATCGCCCGAAGCCGTCGGGCTTGATCTCCGCCGCTTTGGTGCGGACCCAGTGCTCGGGGCGCCAGGTGGCCAGACAGTGGCCCTGGAGGCTCCTGGAGGCCTCGGCGAGGGCGCAGAAGAAGGCGTTGACCCCCAGCCGGTGGGCGATGAGCTTGTTCGTGCGGTAGCTCTGGTCGGGCACCCAGGGCAGGTCCGAGGTCCGGGCGTCCTTGGCGTCGGCGATCTCGACCAGGCCTTGCTTCGTGAGATACCAGCACGCGGGAGCCCTCCCCTCCCCGAAACCCCTCCCTACCGAGAAGGATGCGACCAACCCCAGATCCTTCAGCTCTTTCATCCGGTGCTGGCACCGCCTGAGCGAGCGGAAGTGAAGGCTCGTGATCTGGTGAGTGGTGAGGATCTTGTGCTCGAGCAGGCTGAGGAGGATCGCGAGATCTCGCTCGTCGAGTGCGCTCGCGCGCGCGCGAGATACGTTTCGTTCTGCTCGGACCATGATGATGAGGGACTGCGAGGAAGATCGAAGCAGTTCTGAGGACCGTCGGCCGCGCTCCGGAGGCCCGGT
>DASUUD010000009.1:0-6808 GCA_036374255.1 Solirubrobacterales bacterium
CGAGCGCTTCCTCTCTCCCCACAGCCCCTTCGGCGGCGACGCGCGCCAGCTGCGGCGCCGCTTCCACGGCGGCTCCTTCGACGAAACGCTCGACTCCGCCGGGCGCATCCGCGTCCCCAAGCCGCTGATCGAGCACGCTGAATTGAGCGGCCCCTGCGTGGTGATCGGGGCCGGCGAGTACCTGGAGATCTGGAACGCCGAGGCCTGGGCGAAGCAGGAGGCGGAGCTGGACGCCGCCGCGCCGGAGATCGCGGAGGGACTGGCCGGGAACGGAGCGGCTGCGTGAGATGCGGGCCCAGGCTGAGAGATTCGAGATCGCCGCGACCCCGGTCGCTCCAAGCGCAACCCTTGTACTGATGGAGACGGAGCACGAGCCAGTCCTGGCAGCGGAGCTGACCGAGCTGCTCGCCCCCGAGCCGGGCCAGATCGCGGTCGACTGCACCTTCGGCGCGGGCGGGCACGCGCGGCGGATCGCCGCTGCGCTCGGCCCTTCCGGGACGCTGATCGGCATCGACCGCGACCCGAGCGCCGAGGCCCGCTTCGAGCGCTTCGCCGCCGAGGCGCCCTGCGCCACCCGCTTCATCGGCGCGGACTATGCGGCAGGGCTTCGCACCCTTCACGACGAAGGCCTCCACCCGGAGATGATCTACATGGACCTTGGCATCTCCTCGATGCAGGTCGACGCGCGTGAGCGCGGCTTCTCCTATTCCTACGACGCGCCCCTCGACATGCGGATGGACAGCCGCCAGGAGTTCAGCGCCGCCGACCTGCTCAACGAGTGGCCGGAGTCGCGGATCGCGGGGGCGCTGCGCCGCTTCGGCGAGGAGCGCCACGCGAGTGGGATCGCCCGGGAGATCGTCCGCCGCCGTCCCCTCCGCAGCACCGCGGACCTGGTCGCTGCGGTCAAAGCCGGTATTCCCGCCTCGGCCCGCTTCGGCGGCGGACACCCGGCGAAGCGGACCTTCCAGGCGATCCGCATCGCGGTCAACGGCGAGCTGGACTCGCTCGACGACGCACTGCCCACGGCCTGGCGCATGTTGCCGATCGGCGGCCGCCTCGCGGCGATCTCCTTCCACTCCCTGGAGGACCGCCGCGTCAAGCAGTTCATGGCCGAGCGCGCCAAGGGCTGCATCTGCCCGCCCGAGCTGCCGGTCTGCGTCTGCGGCCGCGAGCCCGAAGCCGAGCTGCTGACCCGCCGCGCGATCGCGCCGGGGGCCGCCGAGGTCGCCGCCAACCCGCGCTCGAAATCCGCCCATCTTCGCGCCGCGGCGAAGATCGTCGCGGCCCAGGGGGAGGGGAGCGACTGATGGAGGCCGCCACGGCCCGCAAGCCTTCTTCGGCCCTCGCCTCGCGCGGGGCTTCCGCTCCAGCCCCACGCCGGACGCCCGCCCGCAGAGTGCCGCCGCGCCGCCGGACGGCCCCGGCGCGAAAGCCCCGACAGGTCCGGAAATCGGCCCCGGCCCGACGCCGAGCGCCGGCGCGCCGCCCCAGAGCTCAGCTGATCCCGCTTGCGGTCGGCACCGCCACCGCGGTCGGGCGCTTCCCGGACTCCAGCCTGATGGTGAGGATGACTCGCGGTCGCGCCTGGATCGGGGTGCTGGGGCTGCTGCTGGCCGGCATAGTCGCGCTCAACGTGATCACGCTCAGCATCGCCGCCACCGCCGGCCGGATCGACCAGAACATCCAGGTCCTGGACAAGGAGAACTCGGTGCTTCGCGCGCGCGACGCGCAGCGCTCGGCGAGCGCACGAGTGCGCCATGACGCAACGGCGCTCGGGCTGAGCCCGGCGCTGGTCGAGCAGCTGACCCACGTGGAGGCCTCGCCGGGCGACGCCGCAACCGCCGCCCGCCGCCTCGCTGCCGCGGAATCCGCCTATTAGGGAGCCCTCGGCGATGCGCACGATCGAGCGAAGGATCGGGCTTCTCTTCGCCGGCTTTCTCCTCTGCTTCGCGATCGTGCTCGGCCGGGCCGTCTGGCTGCAGGGGGTTCAGGGCGCCCAGCTCGCCTCCGAAGCGACCTACCAGCAGACCGAAGCGGTCACCGTCCCGGGCCTGCGGGGCAGCCTGCTCGATCGCTTCGGCAACCCGCTCGCCGTCTCCGAGGACGCAGCGAGCATCTACGCGACGCCCTACCAGGTGAAGCACCCGAGCCACACCGCGGAAGAGCTGGCCCGGGTCCTCGGGCTGGACTCCAGGGAGGTGCTGGCCGACATCACCGAGGACTCCGGCTTCTCCTATGTCGCGCAGCGGGTGGACCTGCCGACCGCGGCGCGGGTCGAACGCCTGGAGTTGCCGGGCATCGGGCAGCTTCCCGACAGCCGGCGCAGCTACCCGCAGGGGGAGACGGCGGCCCAGACGATCGGCGCGGTGGGATCCGAAAACCAGGGCCTGCTGGGAATCGAGGCGGGCGAGGAAGGGACGCTCCGAGGTGAGGACGGAGAACGCCGGATCGTCAAGGACGCCCTGGGCGAGCCCATCCGGCTGGAGACGGTGACCGAGGCGGAGGACGGCAAGGACATCCGGCTCACGCTCGATCCGGCGATCCAGAAGAGGGCGGAGGCGGTGCTGGCCGAGGTCGGGACCGACTACTCACCGAAGGGCGCCACGGCCATCGTGATGGACCCGCGCAGCTCGCAGGTGCTGGCGATGGCGAATTGGCCCCCCGTCGATCCCTCCGACCTATCCAGCGCCGATCCCGAGGACCTGCTCAACCGGGCAACCGGGTTCACCTACGAGCCCGGCTCGACCTTCAAGGCATTCACCGTGGCGGCGGCGCTGGAGGAGAGGATGGTGGGCCCGAGCACCACCTACACCCTGGCTCCCTCGATCCAGGTCGCCGACCGCACGATCGAGGAGTCGCACCCGCGCGGGGCCGTGTCGATGTCCGTCGCCGAAATACTCGCCCACTCCTCCAACGTGGGGGCGGTGACGATCGGCTTGCAGCTCGGCAGCGAACGCTTCAGTCGCTGGATCCGGCGCTTTGGCTTCGGCCGACCGACCGGCGTGCGCTTCCCCGGTGAGGAGAGAGGCCTGGTCCCCGAGCTGGAGGAGTACTCGGGCTCGACGATGGGCAACCTGCCCATCGGCCAGGGCCTCTCGGTCACCCCGATGCAGATGGCCGCCGGCTACGCTGCGATCGCCAACGGCGGCATCCTGCGCAGGCCGCAGCTGATTCGGCAGGTGGACGGCGAGCCTGTCGCCACGCCGCGCGGGCGGCGGGTGATCAGCGGCGCCGTCGCTGCGGAGGTGCGGACGATGCTGGAGGGCGTGCTCGGCCCGGGCGGCACCGCCTCGGAGGTGAGCGTGCCCGGATACACCCTGGCGGGGAAGACCGGGACCGCCGAGGTCGCCGAAAACGGCACCTACTCGGAGACCAAGTACGTCGCCTCCTTCATCGGCTTCGCCCCCGCCCAGGATCCGCGGCTGCTGGTCGCGGTGATCGTCGATCAGCCGCAGGGAGAAATCTACGGGGCCGCGGTCGCGGCGCCGGCCTTCGGCGAGATCGCGGCGTTCGCCCTCCCGTACCTGGGGGTGTCCGGGCAGGAGTAGCTCCGTAGCCAGACTTAGAATCGGCCCATGAGCGCGGAGCGAGCAAGTATGCATCTCTGGCTCTTCGCGCCGCAAGCGAAGGGCGAGCGTTTCATCGATGAGACTGGATGAGCTCGCCGCGGCGGCGGACCCGGTCCGAACCCGCGGCGCGGTGGACGTAGAGATCGGCTCACTGGCCTACGACTGCCGCCGGGTCGAGCCGGGCGCTGCATTCTTCTGCGTGCCCGGGGAGAGGGCCGACGGGCACGACTTCGCCGGCACGGCCGTGGAGGCGGGCGCCGTGGCGCTGGTGGTCGAGCGGGAGCTGGAGCTGCCGGTCCCGCAGGTCGTCGTCGCCGACGTGCGGGCTGCGATGGCGCCGATCGCGGCCCGCTTCTTCGGGGACCCGACCGCCGAGCTGAAGGTGATCGGCGTGACCGGCACCAACGGCAAGACGACGACCGCCTTCCTGATCCGTGAGATCCTCGAGTCGGCCGGCATCCGCTGCGGGCTGCTGGGAACGGTGATGCGGGTGGTCGGCGGCGTCGAGGAAGAGGTCGAGCGGACCACGCCGGAGGCGATTGACCTGCAGGGCACCTTCAGGCAGATGCTCGACAGCGGCGACCGCTCCTGCTCGATGGAGGTCTCCTCCCACGCGCTCGCGCTTCATCGCAGCGACGCGATCCGCTTCGAGGTCGCTCTGTTCACGAACCTCACCCAGGACCACCTCGACTTCCACGGCAGCATGGAGGACTACTTCCAGTCAAAGCGGCGCCTGTTCGAGGCGGGCCCGCAAACCGCGATCGTCAACGTGGACGATCCCCACGGGCGCCGGCTGGCGGCGGACTTCGATTGCGTCACCTTCTCCGCAGAGGGCGCCGACGCGGACCTCTCCGCGCGCGGGGTCTCCTTCGACGCGGGCGGCGCGACCTTCACAGTGTCGGGCGATGTGGAGGTGCGGACCCGGCTGCCGGGCGACTTCAATGTCGCCAACGCGCTGGGGGCGCTGGCCGCTGCGACGGCGCTGGAGATCGATGCCGAGGCGGCGGCCCGCGGGCTCGCCACCGCGGAGGCGCCGCCCGGGCGCTTCGAGCCGATCGACGAGGGCCAGCCGTTCTCGGTGCTGGTCGATTACGCGCACACCCCCGACTCGCTGGAGAACGTTCTGCGGGCGGCACGACGCCTGACCGAGGGCAGCGTGATCGCCGTCTTCGGCGCCGGGGGCGACCGCGACCGCGACAAGCGGCCGAAGATGGGACGGGCCGGCGCCGAGGGGGCCGATCTCGCCATCGTCACATCCGACAACCCGCGCTCCGAGGAGCCGGACGCGATAATCGCCGACATCCTGGCCGGGATCGACGGCGAGGGCAGGGTGCAGGTCGAGCCGGACCGCCGCGCCGCGATCGCCCTCGCCTTCAGTCACGCCGGCCCCGGCGATACAGTTGTGATCGCCGGCAAGGGGCACGAGCAGGGACAGGAGTTCGAGGGGGGCCGCAAGATCCCGTTCGACGACCGCGAGGTGGCCCGCCAGGAGCTGCGGCGCCTGGAGGCCGCTGCATGAGGCTCGGCCCGGCGGAGATCGCCGCGGCGATCGGGGCGGAGGTCATCGCGGAGGGATCGCCCGACGCTCCCCGGCGCGCCACGATCGACTCCGGCGAGACGGGGGAGGGGGATCTCTTCTTCGGGCTGCGCGGCGAGCGCGCGGACGGCGGCGAGTTCGCCGGGGCGGCGCTCGAAGCCGGCGCCTGGGGGGTCGTCGTCCACCCCGGGGTGAGTTGGTCCTTATCCGCGGATCGCGCGGAGAGAGACAAACTCAGCCCGAAGGGAGCGTGGGTCCTCCAAGTGGACGACACGCTCGCAGCCCTGCAGGCGCTGGCCCTCGCCTGCCGCAAGGAGCTGGGGGCGACGGTGATCGGCATCACCGGCTCGGTCGGCAAGACGTCGGTCAAGGACATCGCGCGGGCGCTGCTGCCGGGGCGGGTGCACGCGAACCGCGAGAACCTGAACACGGAGATCGGGCTGCCGCTGACCATCCTCGAGGCACCCGAGGACACCGACCTGCTGATCCTCGAGATGGCGATGCGCGGTCACGGCCAGATCGCCGAGCTGGCGGCGATCGCCGCCCCCGAGGTGGGGGTGATCACAAACGTCGGCCCGGTTCACGTCGAGCTGCTGGGGTCGGTGGAGGCGATCGCCGAGGCGAAGGCGGAGCTGATCCCGGCGCTGCCGGAGCACGGAACCGCCGTCGTCCCCGTGGACGGAGGTCACCTGGAGCCGCACCTGCCGCACGCTCCGCGACTGCTCCGCTTCGGGCCCGGCGGCGACGTCGAGGCCGTCGAGCACACGATCGAGGAGGGGGTGACCGAAGCCCTGATCGCCACCCCGGTGGGCAGCCAGAGGTTCCACTTTCCGTTCACCGAGGGGCACAACCTGACCAACGCTCTGGCGGCGGTCGGAGCCGGCGTGGCGCTGGGCGCGCAGCTCGGGGAGATGGCCGATCGCGCTGCGAACATAGGCTTCTCCCGCTTCCGCGGCGAGCGGATCGAGCTCGGCGACGGAATCGTCCTCGTGAACGACTGCTACAACGCCAACCCGGTCTCGATGCGAGCCGCGCTCGATCATCTCGCCACCCTTGACGGGGGGCGCCGGATCGCCGTCCTCGGCGAGATGGCCGAGCTGGGCGATCATGCCGCCCGCTACCACCGCGAGGTGGGCGAGCATGCCAGGGGGCACGGGATCGACCTGCTGATCGGCGTCGGGGCGCCGGCCCGCGACTACGACCCCGACGAGCTGGTCGGGGACCCCGGCGAGGCCGCCGAGCTGCTCGCCGCGCTGCTCACCAGCGGCGACTCGGTGCTGGTCAAGGGCTCGCGCTCGGCCGGGCTGGAGACAGTGGCGGAGGCCCTCGAGGAGCTGCTCGATGGGTGAGGTCCTGATCGCCGGGATGGCGGCGATGCTGATCTGCATCTTCCTCGGCCCGAAATTCATCTCCTACCTGCGGGTGAAGGAGTTCGGGCAGCACATCCGCGAGGACGGCCCCGAAGAGCACCTCTCGAAGGCCGGGACCCCGACCATGGGCGGGCTGATCGTCTTCGCCTCGATCTGCGTCCCGTATCTGGTCCTCTCGGACCGCGACGCGCAGAGCCTCGCCGTGTTCGGCGTCGCCCTGGGCTGCGCGGCCCTCGGCTTCACCGACGACTTCATCAAGATCGTCAAACGCCGCTCGCTCGGCCTCGCGGCCCGTTACAAGCTGCTCGTCCAGCTCTTACTCGCGCTCGCCC
>DASUUD010000010.1:0-14006 GCA_036374255.1 Solirubrobacterales bacterium
GCCGCGGCCAGCAGCGCCAGGGCGGCGACGATCGCGGCGAGCACGTTCCCGACGGTCGGCGAGCCCAGCCACCAGGCTACCGCGGCGCCGCCGAGGAAGACGAAGCCCATAGCGTTGGCGAGCCGCGGCGGGCGCGAGTCCTCGAGCGGCCCCTCCCCGAGGCGCGGCTGGATCAGCACGTAGTAGGCGACACAGGTGATGCAGAAGCGTCGCCCCAGTGTCAGCCCGATCAGCAGCTGGCCTCCCATCAGCGCCCAGGCGAGCGGCCAGCCGAAGACGATCCCGAGCACGGCCACGAGGCCGACCACGAGCTGGTTGAAGCGGGGTGCATGCGCGTCGATGACGTCCGTTTCCCGCCATGGGTCGGCTGTTCGCTGCCCGGCCATGACCGGAGTTTAGGGTGCCGACACCGGGGATCCGTGCCGCCTCAAATTCCAGTGGCGATGCCGACCCGCGACCCTGACGGCGCGGCCTCTGTCCCCGACTGGATTGCTTGTCACGCGGACCCTGAGCAACTAAGCTTGAAAACGCACCTCGGGGAGCCGCCTAGCAAGGTATCGAGAGCAACTGACCGGAGGAGGTCAAGTGACTCAATCGCGAGATCGCGGCGGCGGCTCCGGCAATGTGCGTCGAGGCGGCATGACGCGGCGCGAACTCGTGCAGTACGGGGCCGGTGCGGGCGCCGGTCTGCTGATGTGGCGCTTCGCCGGCGGCCGGGCATTGGCCCAACCGGTTGGGGTGAGCGTGCTCGACCCGAACGCGATCCCGAAGTACGTCACCCCGCTGGTGATCCCCCCGGCGATGCCGCGAAGCGGAAAGCCTCCGGGGAAGAAGGCCAGGTCGGTCGAGCACTACCGGATCGCGGTTCGGCAGTTCCGGCAGCACATCCTGCCGACCAGCATGGGGCTGGAGCCGACGAAGGTCTGGAGCTACGGCTCGGCAGATCATCCGGACACGTTCAACTATCCGGCGTTCACGATCGAGGCGAAGTGGCGCAAGCCGGTGCGGGTCGAGTGGATCAACGGTCTGGTCAAGCGAAATGGCCATTTCCGGCCGCATCTGCTCCCCATCGACCAGACGCTTCACTGGGCAAACCCACCCGGCGGCCCTCGCGGCCGGGACGGGCACGGCACCGGTCAATCGCCCTACCGGGGACCGGTGCCGATCGTGACCCACCTCCACGGCGGCCACAGCAGCCAGGAGAGCGACGGTTACCCCGAGGCCTGGTACCTGCCCGCCGCGCGCAACATCCCTGGTGGGTACGCGAGACGGGGCTCGCTCTACCGGAGATTCCAGGCCCGGGGACAGCATGCGCTCGGGCAGGCGTGGAAACCCGGCAGCGCAGTCTTTCAGTACAGCAACGTGCAGCGGGCCACCACGATGTGGTACCACGACCATACGCTCGGCATTACGCGCGCCAACGTCTACGCCGGGCCGGCCGGCTTCTACCTGTTGCGGGGCGGGCCCGCCGACACGGTCGGGGGAACGCTTCCCGGCCCGGCGCCCGCGCCGGGAGATCCGCCCGGCGTCGAGTACTTCGAGATCCCGATAGTGATCCAGGATCGCTCGTTCACCGAGGACGGCGCCCTCTTCTACCCCGACAACCGCGCCTTCTTCGAGGGCTTGGATCCCTCGCAGCTGCAGATTCCGTTCATGCCCGAAATGGCGTGCGACGGCCCCAGCGATGTGGCCCCGATCTGGAACCCCGAGTTCTTCGGCAATGCGATGGTCGTCAACGGCGCGACCTGGCCATCCCTCGACGTGCAGACAAAGCGCTACCGCTTCCGCTTTTTGAACGGCTGCAACTCACGCTTCCTGATTCTGCAGATGGACAATGGACTGCCGTTCTGGCAGATCGGCAACGACGGCGGTTTCCTGCCGGCGCCGGTCGAAGTGCCCGAGCTGCTGCTCGGTCCGGCCGAGCGAGCCGATGTGATCGTCGACTTCACAAACGTCCCGACCGGAACCGAGATCATTCTGCGAAATCTCGGCCCCGATGAGCCGTTCGGCGGCGGAACCCCCGGCGTCGACTTTGATCCCGCCGACCCGGAAACGACCGGCCAGGTGATGCGCTTCCGCACCGTCCCGCCAACGGCCGCCGACACCAGCACGCCACCGAGCCAGCTCACCCTGCCGGCGTTGGCCCCGCTCGGGCCGACCGACAACACGCGCCAGGTCTCGCTCAACGAGCAGGACTCCGCCACCGTGCGGACGAGCACCGACCCATTGGGCAACGTCGTCCTTGACTGCGTGGACGGCGAGCCATTCGGACCGGCCGAGGCAGATCTCGGGACGCTGCACCCGAACGGCACCGGGAAAGCGCTCGGCTGGGACGAGCCGCCGACCGAGAACCCGGAGTTGGGGGCGACCGAGGTATGGGAGCTCTACAACTTCACCGCCGACGCCCATCCGATCCACATCCACGAGATCACCTTCGAGGTGGTGAACCGGCAGGAAATCGGCGGCGCTCCACGGCCCCCGGAGAGCTGGGAGGCCGGTCGCAAGGACACCGTGATCGCCTACCCGAACGAGGTCACGCGGGTGAAGGCGCTCTTCGACCGTCCCGGGCTGTTCGTCTGGCACTGCCACATCCTCGAGCACGAGGACAACGAGATGATGCGCCCCTTCCGCATCGGTCCGTGACGCCCCCTGCTGGGACGAAATTCTCCCTGCCAGTGCAATACCCCCGGCAGGATTCGAACCTGCGACCCGCTGCTTAGAAGGCAGCCGCTCTGTCCACTGAGCTACGGGGGCCCGTGCCTAGATTGTTACGGCCAGCGCGAGCAACCGGCGACAGCATCTTCCCGACTGGCCACGTCGGCGCTGTCCGGCACGCCCTGCTGATAGGCCACCGGGTGGCGCAACTCGGCCTCGGTGAGGCAGCTTCTGTAGTGCAGCTCGCCGCCGATCCAGGCGAGCAGGAGCAGGCCGATCAGCCCGGCGAGACCGATCGCGAGAGCAACCGCCTGGCTGGTCGTGGCTATGACGTCCATTTTCATGCGGGTCCCCGGGACGGGTTTTTTGCGCCGAAACACCGCCCGATCCTCCCCTGGATCGGCCGCCGGCGCAAGGGACTACGCCGCGGGCCGGAGCAGGGAGCGCCCGTATTGGGGATAGGTGCCCCGGTAGCCGCGAGCACGTGCGATCGGCCGCAGCATCCCGAAGATCGCCGACTGCACCGCGGCGGGGGGCCGGCGGAGGACCAGCACGTCGCGGAACTCGGTCGCGAACATGGCCAGCTGAAGCGGGTCCGGCATGCCCTTGGCGTTGGTGTGACCGTCGCGGGCGAGGCCGAACAGGGTCTCGATCATCTGCAGGAATCTGGCGCCGTCGGACACCCAGACACGGGCCACCGCTTCCTCCTCGCCGGCGTTCCACCAATCGTGCCAGTGGCCGCGCGGTATCTCGACTACCTCGTCGCGCCCGGCGATCGCCTCCACGCCGTCGAGGCGGAAGGCGATCCTCCCGGCCCTGACCGTGAAGCGCTCGTCGAAGTTGTGGTGGATGTGCTCCCCGACGACCTGGCCGCCGGGCTGCACGTGGAGGTCCGCCTCGAGAGACGGATCGTCCCCCTCCCAGGGCGCCTTGACGAGGACACCGAGCTCGCCGGTGCAGGGATTCTCAAGCGAATCGCCGGCGGTGAACGGCTCGGTGGCGGGCTCGAGGATCGGCGGGCGGCTCATCGGCCAAGCCTAGCGCTGGGGATCCGGCGGCAGGCCGGCCTGTTCGCGTACGATCGCGGCGATGCCGATGGTCAAAGCGGGGGCGAGCGAGCTGTACTACGAGCGGGCCGGATCCGGCGAGCCGATGCTGCTGATCCAGGGGATGGCAGCCACGCACCTGGCCTGGGGACGCCCCTTCCTCGACGAGCTCGAGCCCCACTTCGACTGCGTGATCTACGACCACCGCGGGATGGGGAGGTCGGCGCGGGCGGAGATGCCGTTCACGATCGTCGATCTCGCCGAGGACGCCGTCGGCCTGCTGGACGCGCTGGAGATCGAGAGCGCCCACGTGGTCGGCATCTCGATGGGCGGCATGGTCGCCCAGGAGCTGGCGCTCGCCAATCCGCAGCGCGTCCGCACGCTGACAATCGGCGCCAGCTATTGCGGAGGGCCGGAGGGCTCGCTGATGGACCCCGCCGACCTTCAGATGCTGGGCGAGGCGATGGCCTCACAAGAGCCCGAAAGGGTGAGGAGGGCGTTCTGGGAGATCAACTGCTCCCCCGGCTTCCGCGAGGACGACAGCCGCTACGAGCCCTTCCGCGAGATGGCGGAAGCGCTCCCAGCCCCGGGCCCGGTCGTGATGCAGCAGATGCGGGCCACCGCCGGCCACGACACCAGCGGGCGGCTCGGGCAGCTCCGGGTTCCGGCGATGGTCATTCACGGGACCGAGGATCGGCTGCTCAAGGTCTCCAACGGGCGCCAGATCGCCTCACTGCTGTCGATCGAGCCGAAGCTGCTCGAGGGCGTCGGGCACCTGTTCTGGTGGGAGCAGCCGCGGCGCAGCGCCGAGTTGATCCGCGAGCACGCGCTGGCGCCCGCCTGAGCCCGAGCCGGCTCAGCCGCCGTCGCCCAGCTCGGCGCAGCCGTCGGGATCGAGCTCGCCGTTCACTTTGAAGACGAACGCCGTCTGCGGGGTGACCTCGTCTTCGATCAGCTGCCCCAGGGCGGGGTCCGTTTTGATCCAGGCGTAGATCGGATACCAGTAGGGCGAGTCGGCCGCATCCTGTGTGTAGCGGCTGGTGATGAGGTAGTCGTAATCGCCCTCGTTGATGAGGCGGCGAAACTGGCGACAGTTGGTCGGCAGCCGGTACTCGCCCTGCGGCCCCTCGACGCCGATGTACTGGACGTAGTTGTCGAGGTCGCGCCCGTAGAAGCCGTACTGGCCGAAGAAGATCTCACCCGAGCCCGCGATGCCGATCCGCTTGCGGCTCAGGTCGTGGGCGAAGGTGTAGGACTCCCGCGGTCCGCCGTCCTGAAGGAAGGGCAGCGTGTTCGTGTAATGGTGCTTGTAGTACTGGACCTCCTGGGCGCGGCCGAGGACCACCGCGAGCAGGACGATCGCCGCACCCGTCATCGCGACGAAGCCGCGGGTGACCCGGCGGCGCGCCCGCAGCAGGCCGAGGCCGGCCGGCGCCCAGACCAGCGCCAGGGTGAGGAAGACGGTGCCGACTATGTAGTCCGGATACCAGCGAGGAGTCGTCAGCACCGTGATCGCGTAGAGCCCGGTGAGGAAGAGCAGGGTCTGCCAGGCGCGGCTGTCGGGGGCGCGAAGGGGTCGCGCGATCGGCAGCAGGGTGAAGGCGAGCAGCAGGCCCGGCATCAGATAGCGGGTGTTGGTGAAGAAGCCGGTCGGCGAGCCCTCCTGGCCGGCCGCGGTGAGCGGGGTGACGATGTAGACGGCGGCGGTCAGCAGGGCCGCGGCGGCGAGCACGCGGAGGATCTTGTTGCGGGAGCGGACCGCGATGTAGACGGCGGCGGCGACCGCCATGATCAGGATCAGCGGGTAGAAGGGGCCGAGCGCGTTGTCCAGCTGGGGGAAGAACCACTTGCGGTAGATCGTCGGGTTGAAGAGGTAGTCGGCGACTGCGAAGCGGGGGCGCGGGTCGAGGGGCATCTGATCGGGGCGCGGCAGGTTGAGCGGGCCCCAGCCGATCTGCGGGATCGGGTTGCCGCCGGTGTGGAACGCCGCCCGCACGTACCAGTAGCCGCCGACCACGAAGGCGGGGATGCCGATCGACAGCGCTGTCATCAGGCGGCGTCCGGCGCCGCTGACCAGCACCATCCCGACCGCGATCGCGCCCACGGGCGCGAGCAGAGGGAGCTTCACCGAGACGGCCAGGCCCGCGGCGATGCCGGCGAGGATCAGGGGTCCCTTGTCGAGCAGCGGGGCACCTGCCTCCGGCGCGTCCTGAACGGCACCGGCCGCTGGGGCACGGCGCTGGTGGCCGTTGATCAGGAAGACGGCGAAGGCGAGCAGGAAGGCGAGCCCCATGATGTCGTTGCGCCCCTCCCCAGGCTGCGTCTCGATCATCACGCCGGCGGAGAAGACCAGCGCGCCGGCGACCAGGGTGGCGGGGCCGACCTTGTAAGGGCGGCCGATGCACCAGGCGGCCAGCAGGCCGATCGAGAGCCAGACGAGGTTGATCAGGGGCGAGAGCCAATCGGTGTCGAAGACGACGATGCCGGCCCCGTGGACGAGCTCCGAGCTGCCCGGGTAGAACCAGGCGGCAAGCCTCAGGGGGTCGGTGAAGTGGAGGGGGATCGTCGTCCCCTCCTGAGCGATCCTTCCCGAGAACGGCATGTGGTACCAGGTCGTGTCTCCGCCGAACATCCCGGCATCGAGCGCCAGCTGGGCGGGGAAGGTCCACTCGGCCACGACCCAGGAGGAGACGCCGAGCGCGATCAGCAGGGCGAGCATATGCACGCGTGGGGCATCCACCTGGCGGCCGTCGGGCGAGGCCATCCACCAGCCGAGCAGAGCGGCGAGCAGGCCCACCGCGATGCAGACGACGATCGTCCAGCCGAGCGTGAGGATGCTGAGCGAGCCGAGCAGCTGCAGGGCGAGGATCAGGAGCGCGACGGCGATCGTCGCGTCGGCGAGGCGGGCGAGGGCGCCGGTGAACTCGGGCACGATCCAGCGCCGCAGCCAGTAGCCGCCGAGGCCGAGGGCAGCGACGATGCCGATCGTCGCCAGGCAGCCGACGATGTAGGAGCCGAAGGAAGGCGTCACAGGCGCGGGATGCTATTCGGCGGAGCGGGCGCGGGCCTCAGGAAGCGGCGCTCGGGATGCGGCAGGAAACGCCGGTCCCCGCCAGGCCGCAGTAGCCGTTCGGGACCTTGTGCAGGTACTGCTGGTGGTAGTCCTCGGCGTAGTAGAAGGGGGCGGCCGGCTCGACCTCGGTGGTGACGGGCTCGTGGCCGGCGGCGCGCAGGTCCTCGTCGTAGGCACGCAGCGCCATCTCGGCCGTCTCCCTCTGGGCGTCGTTCGTGAAGTAGATCCCGGAGCGGTACTGGGTGCCGACGTCGTTGCCCTGCCGCATGCCCTGGGTGGGATCGTGCTCCTCGAAGAAGACCTTGAGCAGGTCGGCGTAGGAGATCTTCCGCGGGTCGAAGGCCACCAGGACGGCCTCGGCATGACCGGTCCGCCCGCTGCAGACCTCCTCGTAGGTGGGGTGCGGGGTGATCCCGCTCATGTAGCCGACGGCGGTCGTGTAGACGCCGTCGAGGGGCCAGAAGAGGCGCTCGGCTCCCCAGAAGCAGCCCAGTGCGAAGTAGGCGGTCTCGATTCCGTCGGGGAAGGGCGGCTTAAGGGGCGTGCCGAGCACGGCGTGGCGCTCGGGCACCTCGAAGGCGGGCTCGCTCCGCCCCGGCAGCGCCTCCTCTGGCGTGGGCATCTTCGTCTTCTCGGGGGCGAGGGACATCATCAGCTTGCCGAACCGGCTCATCCGGCCTCCTTTCGGAGACTGACGTTAGCGCGCCGCGATTACAGGCCCGTGAACGCCGGGCGGTCGACTAGCCTGTCGCGATCGGCTGCCTCGCACTTCTCCTCGCCCTGATCTCGCCCCGGCTGGCGCTGTTCTTCATCTGGCTGTTCTCCGACCTGCTGAGCCGCTCCTTCGAGAGTTGGCTCGTCCCGCTGCTGGGGTTCTTCCTGTTGCCCTGGACGACGCTTGCCTACGCGCTGATGTGGAGCAGCTCGAACGGCGTGGTCGGCTTCGAGTGGTTCATCGTCATCCTCGGCTTCATCTTCGATCTCGGCTCCTACCGCGAGGGCGAGCGGAGGCGGGCTTTCAGCTGAGGCGACCTAATTGACCGGATGGGCCATCCGGATGTGGGCCTTGGCGAGGACGACGAAGTCCTGCCAGGTGACCTCCCCACCGTCCACGGGGGTGATCTCGACGTTGAGGAGCGGGATGAAGTCGACGTCCTCGCGGTTGATGGCGTCCGAGAAGCGGCTCTGATAGCCGTCGGGCGGCAGCGTGACATCGCCGACCACGAGATGACGCTCGGTTTCGAAGAGAATCCGCTCGGTGCGCTGCCCGTTTTTGGATGCAGCCTCCATCCGGCGGTTTATCGGCATCTTGCGGGGATACCGTGAGCTGGAAATCCGCCCGACGCACCGAATGGGAGCTGATGTCGGGCGCAGGAGCTGGTGGAGGGATCAGGGGCGGCTGGTCTTGAACCCGCTGAGCGTGCCTGCAGAAAGTCGGGGCGCCCGGATTCGAACCGAGGACCTCGCCGACCCAAACGGCGCGCTCTACCAGGCTGAGCTACGCCCCGAGGCGCCCAGTCTAGAGCGGAACCCGGTCCGGGGACTCGGCCTGGACGCGGCCAATCGCTAGGTTTCGCGGCCGATGGCCGACGTGCGCCCGATCTACGCAACCCACTACGACCTCGACGTGGTCGGGTCGCTCGACAGGGTGGTCGCTCCCCCCTACGACGTGATCCACGCCCCCCAGCGGGCCGAATTGCTCGAGCGCTCGCCCTACAACGCGGTCGCGATCGATCTGCCCAAACCGTACGGCGAGACCGGGCCCACCGAGACCGACGACGACCCCTACGCGCGCGCCGCGGAGCTGATGGAGGAGTGGCGCCAGGTGGGCGCCCTGGTGACGGACACCGAGCCAGCGATCTGGGCGATGACCCAGGGCTACACCGGCCCAGACGGTGCCGCCCGCACCCGCCACGGCATCCTCGCCCGCGTCCGGGTCGAGGACTTCGAGGCCGGCCAGGTCCTCCCCCACGAGCGCACGCTCCCCGGCCCCAAGCAGGACAGGCTCGACCTGACCCGCGCCACGCGCCACAACCTCTCACCCATCTTCTCGCTCAGCACGGAGGACCCCTGGCCCCTGGTCGCGCCGGCGATCGACTCGGCCCCACCCCTCGGCGAAGCGACCGATGACGCGGGCGCGATGACGAGGCTCTGGCGGGTCGCCGACCCCGAGGTCCACGCCGCCGTCACCGACCTCCTCTCCGGCGCCCAGCTGCTGATCGCCGACGGCCACCACCGCTACGAGACGGCCATCGCCTACCGCGACGAGGTCGGCGGCGAGGGCGACCACAACTTCACCCTGATGGCGCTCACCGGCCTCGACGATCCGGGCCTCACCGTCTTCCCCACCCACCGCCTCCTCTCCGGCCTCGCAGCCGACCCGGAGCGCCAGCAGCGCCTTGGCGCGGGCCTGCGCGAGCAGTTCGAGGTGACCGAGGTGCCGGCCGAGCGGCTCGACCCGCTCGGCGAGCAGGGTTTTGGGGTCTTCGGCCTCTACGACTCCCACCACAGGCAGGCCTTCCGCCTCCGCCTCAAGGACAGCGCCATCGCTGCGCTCGACCAGCAGCTCGACGGCAAGCCCGAGGCCTACCGCCGCCTCGACGCCGCGATCCTCGAGACCCTGGTGCTGAAGGGGATCGCCGGGATGAGCGAAGAGGACATCCTCGCCAAGCGCGGGATCGGCTACTCCAAGAGCGTCGAGGACTCGCTCGCCCTGCTCGAGGACGGCACCTACGACGTCGCCTTCATCCTCCGCCCCATCCCCGTCGAGCAGGTGCGGGCGATCTGCGAGAGCGACGAGAACATGCCGCCCAAGTCCACCTACTTCTTCCCCAAGGTCCTCACCGGCCTCGTCTTCAACCCGGTCGGCTGAGTTCAGGTGTTCCTCATCCGGGCCATGGGCGGATAACGAACACCGGAGGCCCAGGAGTGCCCGGGGCCCGTCGGAGCGGCCCTTAGGATGGACGCGTGACCAAGATCTACACGCGGAGGGGCGACGACGGCACGACCGCGCTCTGGTACGGCGGCCGCGTGCCCAAGCACCACCGTCGCACCGAAGCCTACGGCTCCCTCGACGAGGCCTGCGCCGAGCTGGGCGTGGCCCGTGCCCTCTGCGGCCCCGAGCACGCGGAGCTGGCCTCCGACATCCTCCGCCTCCAGGACGACCTCTTCGTCGCCGGCGCCGAGCTGGCAACCGCCCCCGAGGCGAGCGACCGCCTCGAAGACGGCATCAGCCGCACCACCGACGAGATGGTGGCCGCGCTGGAGGAGCGGATCGACCGCTACATGGGCGAGGTCGAGCTGCCGCCGCAATTCGTGATTCCCGGCGGCAACCAGCTCTCCGCCCAACTCGACGTCGCCCGCACCGCGATCCGCCGCGCAGAGCGCCACGTCACCGCCCTGCGCGAGGCCGGCGAGCTGGCCGCCGAGACCGTGATCCACTTCGTCAACCGCGCCTCCGACCTCGCCTACGCGATGGCGCGCTTCGCCGACGTCGACGACCCGGCGCTCTTCGAGGGTCGTCGCAGGGCCCGGCGATGAAGGTCGTCGCCCGCCGCCGCGAGGGTTACGTCCACGACGTGGACATCGAAGAGGGCGCCCACCAACTGGTCGTCGACGAGCCGGCTGAGGCCGGCGGGACGGATGTCGGCCCGGGGCCGAGCCGGCTCGTGGCCGCCGGGCTGGCCAGCTGCATCGCCGCCACCATGGAGATGTACGCCAACCGCAAAGGCTGGGAGCTCGGCGACGTCGAGGTCGAGGTGGAGGTCGAGTACGAGCGCTACGTGCCGAGCTCATTCGTGGCCTCGATCCGCCTCTCGGGAGAGCTGAGCGACGAGCAGCGGGACCGCCTGCTGACTATCGCCGGCAAATGCCCGGTCCACAAGGTGATCGCCCAGGCGACGTCGGTCACGATCCCCGACAGGATCGAGCCGCTCTAGATGGACCTCGGCCTGAAGGGACGCTGCTGCGTCGTCACCGGCGCCAGCCGCGGCATCGGCCGCGAGACCGCGCGTCAGCTCTGCGCCGAGGGCGCCAAGGTCCTGCTCGTGGCGCGCAACTCGGAGCGGCTGACGGCTGCTGCCGAGGAGGCCGCGGGCGAGGGAGCCGGCGAGGCCGCGACCCTCTCCCTCGACATCACCGCCGAGGAGGCCGGCGAGCGGATGCTGGCAGCCGCAGGCGAGCATTTCGGCGGCGTGGAGGTGCTGGTCAACAACGCCGGATCGGCCAAGTGGCGCGACCTCGACGAGGTGCCCGACGAGGACTGGCGCGCCCAGTACGAGCTGAGCGTGATGGCGCCGCTGCGGGCGATGCGGGCGGCCGCCCCGGCGATGGCGGAGCGCGGCTGGGGGCGGATCGTCAACGTCTGCTCCACCTCTGGCAAGCGCCCCTCGGCGGCAATGCCGGAGTACTC
This sequence comes from Solirubrobacterales bacterium, assembly GCA_036374255.1. Classification (GTDB taxonomy): domain Bacteria; phylum Actinomycetota; class Thermoleophilia; order Solirubrobacterales; family 70-9; genus VRUE01. Next base: position 11,186 of record DASUUD010000010.1, read on the forward strand.
GGTCGCCAAGGCCGCAGAGCTCTCGCTCTCCCGCCTCTTCGCCGACCGCTACGCGAAGAGCGGCGTCCTGGTCAACGCGATCTGCCCCGGCCCGGTCGAGGCGGAGCTGTGGATGGAGCCCGGGGGCCTGCTCGACCAGTCGAGGGAGCTCTCGGGCGCCGGGAGCCGCGAGGAGGCCCTCGCCGAAGCCGGCGCGAAGCGGCCGATCGGCAGGCTCGCCCAGGTCGGCGAGATCGCGTCGGCGATCGTCTTCCTCTGCTCCGAGCGCGCCTCCTACGTGAGCGGCGCCGCCTGGTCGGTCGACGGGGGCACCGTGCAGGTGATCATTTGAGACTTCCCGGCAGGTCGGGCTGGAACGTCACGGCTAAGGAACCGGCTTCGAGTGGACGATGATCCTGCAATGAGCCAGATGACCGAGAGCCTGGCGGATGTCCTGCTCACACCGGAGGCCGCGGCGGCGATGAGCGCGCGCGGGGACACCGAGGCGGCCGTGCTGGTGCCCCTCTACGGTTGGCCCGAGCAGCCCGGCCTCGTCTTCACCGAGCGCCGCGCCGACCTTCGCCGCCACGCAGGCGAGATCTCGTTTCCCGGTGGGCGGCCGGATGAGGCCGACCTCGATCTGGCGCAGACCGCCCTGCGCGAGGCCGAGGAGGAGATCGGCCTGGAGCCCGCCGCTGTCGTGCTGAGCGGCGCCCTGCCCCCTGTCTCGACCTTCGCCACCGGCTACCGGATCCAGCCCTTCCTGGGGCAGATCCCCGACCCGGCCGAACTCGAACTGGAACCGAACCCCGACGAGGTCGAGACGCTGCTCACCGCCTCGCTGGAGGTCCTCCACGGGGGGTACGCCATGCGCCGGCTGGTCCGCCGCGGGGTCCCCATCCACACTCCCACCTACGAGGTCGACGGCCACCTGATCTGGGGCGCCACCGCACGCATCCTCGGCGACCTGCTGGAGCGCCTCGGCTAGACGTCCTTCTCGATCGGCATCCCGACCAGGTTGCCCCACTCGGTCCAGGACCCGTCGTAGTTCTTCACGTCGTCCTCGCCCAGCAGCTCGTGCAGGACGAACCAGGTGTGGGCCGAGCGCTCTCCGATCCGGCAGTAGGCGATGATCGGGGTGTCGTCGGCGATCACCCCTTTCGAGCTGTAGAGCTCGCGCAGCTCGTCGGCCGGTTTGAAGGTGCCGTCCTCGTTCACGGCCTGCGCCCAGGGGATCGACGCCGCGCCGGGTATGTGCCCCGCCCGCTGCGCCCCCTCCTGCTCGTAGCCGGCCATCGCGATCAGCTCCCCCGAGTACTCCTGGGGGCTGCGCACGTCGACCAGGTTGGTCGGCGAGTCGATCGCCTCCAGCACCTCGTCTCGGAAGGCGCGGATCGAGTTGTCGCCGGGCTTCGCCTCGAACGTCGTCGCCGCGTAGTCGGGAGTCTCGGTGCTCGTCTCCCGGCCCTCGGCGATCCACTTCTCGCGTGGTCCATTGACCAGCTTCACCTCGTCGTGGCCGTAGTAGAGGAAGTACCAGTAGGTGTAGGCGGCAAACCAGTTGTTGCGGTCGCCGTAGAGGACGACGGTGTGATCGTTGGAGATGCCCCGGCTGCCCATCAGAGCGCCGAAGTCCTCCGGGCCGAGAAAGTCGCGCTTCACCTGGTCCTGCAGGTCGGCCTTCCAATCGAAGCCGATCGCCCCCGGGATGTGCCCCTCGGCGTAGAGGGCGGGGTTCTCGTCCACCTCGACGATGCGGATCGAGTCGTCGTCGAGGTGTTCGGCGACCCAATCCGTCTCAACCAGGACATCCTTCACGTAGCTCATGGAAACCTCCGTTGGTCGGGCGCCTCCTGAAACTGCCGAATCCCTATCCGAGTTTAGCCATTTCTCCCCGCTGGCTCAGAGGTGAGCCGATGGGTCGCCCCAAGCATCGACTCGACCCAGCTGCCGTGGTCGTCCGGATCGGCGGCGCTCACGAGTTCGACCGGGATCCGCCACCGCGCGGCCGCCCCCTCCACCGCCGCGCGGCCACGCTCGAATGCACTGGGCGCCACGCTTCCCACCGCCTCATAGACGAAGCCGCGAACCGGGGTATCGACCAGCCGTTCGAGCAACCGCTCCAGTCGCTCGCCGTGGATCGCCGCGAGCGTCGAGTCATCCCCCTCGGCCGAGCCGAGCAGCCAGTGGACTATCGCCACGTCGCCGACCAGCTCGAGCAGCGTGCCCGGCCGCTCGGGATCGGCGAGCGCCGGCTCGATCCCGGCCGCCTCGATCGATGCCAGGCCGGCCTTGTGGCGGCTCGTCCCACGGACCGCCCAACCCTTCTCGAGCAGCCGCCCACCCAGCAGCCGCCCGCGGCAGCCGCAACCGACGATCAGCGCTCGTGCCATCTCCTGCCGGACCTCAGCTCGACCCGAACGATTCCCCGCGCCGCAGGCGTTCCAGCTCCTCGCGCTCGACCTCGTCTCGCAGCCGCGCCTCGTCGATCTCCGGCGCGCCGCGGCGGCGCCGCATCTCGTTCTGCGCCTCGAGCATCTGGCGCACGTCGTCGATCTCGTTCTGCGCCTCGAGTTCCGGCGAGCGGGTCGGCTTCCAGTCGAGGAGCTCGCGGCTTTCCCGCTCGCTGAGCAGCCCGATCAGCACCAGCACGCCGACCAGGAAGAGCAGGATGGCGAACGTTCCGAGGACAAAGCCCACAGCCCCAGGATACGCCGCGGCCCGCAGTCGCATTTAATGCCCGGCATGCCCGAGGCATACCTCGTCGAGGCGCTGAGAACGCCGATGGGCGCCTACCGCGGGGCCCTGTCCGCCGTCCGTCCGGACGACCTTGCCGCCCACG
>DASUUD010000011.1:0-2358 GCA_036374255.1 Solirubrobacterales bacterium
ACGAGCTAAAGCGCAGTCGCCTGGGGCTTTGAGGACTGCCGCGCTGCCATGCCCTTCGAGGGCCTTTGAGATGCGCGCCCCGGTGTCGCGCCCGCACCCTTCTTCGTGACCCTCCAGTCCTCGACGAGGCGGCGGTAGCCGCGCTCGGCCTGCTCCTGCAGCTCGCGCTCTCGGTCGACCAGGCGGCGTTGAGGGCGCTTGTCGACCAGGGTGCCGGCCGGGGCGCCGGCGAGCCGCTCCAGGCGACGCAGCTTGGTGCGGGTGAGGCTGGGGCGCGCGAAGGCGAAGTCCTCTCCCTTCGAGAGCATCTGCCACGCGATCGTCGCGATCTTGCGGGCCACGGCGACCGCCGCGACCTGCTTGCCACGCCGAACCCGGATGCGCTCGCCGAACGCGCGCAGCGGACCGGGGGTCCGGGTAGCCGTCCACGCGGCCTCGACCAAGACGAAGCGAGCCCGGGCGTCGCCGCGCTTGGAGATCCGCCCGTGACGGGCCGGCTCTGAGCCCGACTGGCGAACCCTCGGGTCGAGCCCGAGATAGGCAACGAGCTTGCGTGGGGAGGCAAAGCGCGTGATGTCGCCGATCGCAGCGACCAGCGCGGCGGCGGTGATCACGTCGACGCCGGGGACCGTCATCAGCCGGAGTGCATCGGCCGAGCCGAGCACGAACCCCGCCACCTTGCGGTCGATCAGCTCGACCTCCGAGTCGAGGAAATCGATCTGGCGCAGGCACCCCTCGACGGTCTCTCGCTCCTCCTCGGGGAGCTCCTGTCGTTCAAGCCAGGCGCGGCCCCCCTTGCCGAACAGATCGCTTGCCGGTGCGCGCCCGAGCAGGCAGCGCGCGATCACCGCGTGGACCTCGTTCTTGGCGCGGGTGCGCTGGCGGACCAGTGCCCCGCGGCGGGCGAGGCGCCGGCGAAGCGCCCCGATTCGCTCGTCGCAGACCCACACCTCGGGGAGCAGATCGGCGGAGAGCAGGCGGGCGAGCGTCGCCGCGTCGAAGCGGTCGGACTTCACCCGCGCGTGGCTGATCGCGCGCACCTCCTGCGCGTTCGCGACCACCACCCGCGCGACGTGCGGCTTGACGATCCGCGCGATCGCGAACGCGGCGCCGGTCGCCTCCAAGACCACCTGGTCCTCGCGCCCCAGGCTCGCCGCGAAGAGTTCGAGCGAGCCCTTCGAGGTCTCGATCCTTCCGGTGTGTTGCAGCTGCCCCTGCGCGGCGATCGCCACCTCGCAGAAGTCCCAATGCACATCCAAAGCGATGCAGCGCATGCGCTCCTCCTTGTCGAACTTGCACTTGTCGGGAGCCAGGCGGGCGACACGACAACTACGGATTCGCGCTCGCGGCTCAACCGGGCAAGTCGCAGGGGCGGCCAGCTAGCGATTAACGAGCTCGCGGCTCAAAACGCACGGCGGCCTGCCCGACCTGCGTCTCCCAGCGGCCCCATTCCCGGACGACCGACGCTACGGTCATCGCCGGATGGGACCGCTGGACCTAGTTTCATGCCGGTAGCGTGCAACTTCATCCGGTTCCTCCTTCGGAGACTGGGTTGGCTTGCACCCCCAGCCTCCAAGGAGGTCCGGATGAACAACGTGGTTAGGAACTACACCAGGAGTCACTCGCCGAGGGCGGCGTGCAGCGCTGGCTCGATCTCCGGATGGCGGAACTCGAACCCGAGGTCGAGCGCGCGGCGCGGGACCACGCGCAGGCTGCTGGTCGCCGCGTCAGCGAGCTCGCCGCCGAGGATCGGCCACAGGGCGAGCTTGGGGACCGGGACCACCGCCGGCCGTCGCAGGACCCGGCCGAGGGCGTGCGAGAACTCGCGGTTGGTGACCGGGTTCGGCGCCGAGGCGTTGATCGTCCCCGAGACGTGCTCTTCGTCGAGCGGCCACAGCAGGATCCGGACCTCGTCGTCGATGTGGATCCACGGCATGTACTGCTTGCCTCCGGCGATCGGGCCGCCGAGGCCGAGCCTGAACGGAAGCACCACCTGCTTCAGCAGGCCGCCACGCCTGTCGAGCACCGGGGCGCTGCGGACGACGACGACGCGGATGCCCGCCTTCTCCGCCTCGTGCGCCTCCGCCTCCCAGTCCGCGCACAGCTCGGCGTCGAAGGTGGTACCCGCGGGGGTACCCTCGTCGACGATTGCGTCGCCGCGGTCCCCGTAGTACCCGACTGCAGACTGGCTTACCAGCACCCTGGGCCGTGGGTCCGCGGCGGATATCGCCTGGACGAGGTTGTGGGTCGCGATCACGCGGCTGTCACGGATCCGGCGCTTCGCGTCCTCGGTCCAGCGCTGGTTGATCGACTCGCCGATCACGTTGACGATGCCGTCCACGCCAGCGAACGCCTGCT
>DASUUD010000012.1:0-8094 GCA_036374255.1 Solirubrobacterales bacterium
GGCATCCGAGGCGTCCGCCTCCTCCCGGCCGTCGTTCGATCCCGAGGTGGGCAGGGAGGCGACCGCGACCGCCCGCTCCACCCGCTCGATCCGAACCAGCTTTCGCTCGCCGACGAAGCGGCCGCCGCCGCTGACGCTGACGATGTAGGAGTCGATGCGGGCGATCGCGTCGTCCGGGTTGTACATGTGCGGCTCCTCGATCTTGACCAGCACCTCCTCACCGACCTTGAAGGGCAGGGCCCTCTCCTCGATCTCCTCGCGCCGACCGGACCCGACGAGCTCGAAGGTCTCGATCGGGAGCGCGTCGCCGCCCTCGAAATGGAACTGCTTGCCCGTCTCCTCCTCCAGCTCGGCCAGCCCGCTGTCGGGGTCGATCAGCTCTGCCGCCACCTTCGGGTTGACGCGGAGGAGGAACGCATCCTCGTCGCCCGCGGCGATCTCCCGCATCCTGCGCAGCCCCTCCAGGGCGACGGTCTCGGCGGAGAGGACGACGCCCTCACCCTCGCAGGTCGGGCAGGGGGCGGTGAGGATCTCCCGCACGCCGTCGGTGATGTTCTGCCTCGTCATCTCGACCAGGCCCAGCGGGGAGACCTCGACCACGTAGCTCTTGGACTTGTCGGCGTCGAGCGATTTGCGAAGCGTTTTCAACACTTTGTCGCGGTTTTTGGCGCGGGCCATGTCGATGAAGTCGATGACGATGATCCCGCCGATGTCGCGGAGGCGAAGCTGCCGCACGACCTCCTCGGCGGCCTCCGTGTTGACCCGGGTGATGGTCTCCTCGAGGCCGCCCTTGCCGCGACCGGTGAAGCTGCCGCTGTTGACGTCGATGACGGTCAGCGCCTCGGCGTAGTCGATGATCAGGTAGCCGCCCGACGGCAGGTCGACGCGCCGTTCGAGGGTCGATTCGATCTCCCTGTCGATCCCGAATTTCTCCAGCAGCGGCTTGCGGCCCTTGTACAGCTCGACCTTCTCCACCAGCTCGGGGGCGGTGCGCTGGAAGAACCCGGTCACGCGTTCGAACTGTTTGGGCGAGTCGATGATCGCCTTCTCGAACTCGCTGAGGAAGACGTCGCGCAGGACGCGCACCGGCAGGTCCGCCTCCTGAAAGACCAGGCCCGGGGCCTTCGTATGCTCGGCGCGACGCTTCAGCACGTCGTTGAGCTTGTGCAGATAGCCGATCTCCCGCACGAAGTCCGATTTCTTGGCGCCGTGGGCGGCGGTCCGGACGATCAGCCCGCCCGGGCCCTTGTAGGTGCGGTCGACCATGCGGCGCAGCCGGTCGCGCTCCGATTCGGAGAGCCGGCGGCTGACGCCGACGCCCCCGCCCTGCGGCGCGTAGACCAGGTAGCGGCCGGCGATTGAGAGGTTCATGGAGAGCCGCGCTCCCTTCGACTTCAGCGGGTCCTTGACGACCTGGACGAGGATCTCCTGCCCCGACTTGATCAGCTCGCTGATGCGACGGCCACTGCCGCGCCCGCGCTTCGGCACCTGTGTGCCGTCGGGCAGCACGATCTCGTCGACGTGCAGGAAGCCGTTGCGCTCCAGGCCGATGTCGACAAACGCCGCCTCCATGCCGGGCAGGACGTTGTCGACCTTCCCTTTGTAGATGTTGCCGACGATCGAGCGCCGGCCGCGTCGCTCGATGTAGAGCTCCGCAACGCTTCGGTCTCCGCCCTTGGTCTTCGACTCGAGGACGGCGACTCGTGTCTCGCCGCGATCGGCGGACACCAGGATTGTTTTCTTCATTTGTTCAGCTCAGTTTCGGTAGGTACGCATCGCCGGCACTCGGAGAGTCACCGGGCGGACCTGCCTTGCTGGCTGAGGCGCGCTTGCATGTGGATGCTCTGTAGAACCCCCACGGCGAGGAGCGTTGCGAGCACGGAGGATCCCCCGTAGCTCAGCAGCGGTAAGGGAATGCCGGTGATCGGCATGATCCCTAGGTTCATCCCCACGTTGACGAAGACCTGGAAGAAGAGCATGACGGCGATGCCGCCGGCCACCAGGATTCCGTAGGAGTTCTTTGAGAGCGTCATGATCCGCAGCGCCCGCCAGATCAGCAGGGCGTAGAGGGACAGGACGAGCGCGGCGCCCACGAACCCGTAGCGCTCACCGATCACCGCGAAGATGAAGTCGGTGTGTCGCTCGGGAACGAAGTCGAGCCGCGTCTGGGTGGCCGCGTCGCCACGTCCGGTGACCTCACCGGCACCGATGGCGGTCATGGCCTGATTCTGCTGGTAACCCGCGCCGCCGGGATCCTCAGTCGGATTGAGGAAGGAGGTGAGCCTCTCCTGCTGGTAATCCTTGAGGATCGGTGCCCCCACGGTGGGAGCGGCGACGAGGACGACGGCGACGAGCGCCGCCAGAACCCCACCGATGGCAGTCAGGTGCGTCCAGCGGACGCCCCCCACGTACATCACGGCGAGGGTGATGGCCCCGAGCACCAACGCGGTGCCGAGGTCGGGCTGCAGGAAGACGAGCGCAGCCGGAGCGAAGCCGAGGCAGAGGTAGCGCACCGTGCGCTGCCGCGCCGAGCCCCGCCGGGCGCCATCGATCACGAACCCGGCAAGCGCGAGCACGAGCAGGAGCTTGCCGAGCTCCGATGGCTGAAAGCTGAAGAAGGGAAGGTCGAAGGCGCGCCGCGAGCCGCGAGCCGCGACGCCGAAGACGAAGACGAGCGAGACGCTCGCGCAGAGGAAGGTGTAGATGCCGACCCGCAGCTCGCGGAAGCGTGAGTAGTCGATCCGGGAGAGCAGGTACATACCGAGCAGGCCGATCCCGGCGTAGATGGCCTGGCGGTCGACGAAGTAGTCCGGCTGACTCGGAACGTCGTTGACGGTCGCGTGCTGAAGCGTGTAGACGCCGAAGGCGGCCAGCGCGATCGCCGAGAAGCCCAGCACAGGGTCCATGTAGGGGAGGCCGAGTCGCTCGGCTATTCCCGGCCGCACGGTGAACGGCTCCGGGCGTGCGCGGCGGGTTCGCGTCGCGTACATCAGCCCGGGCTCCCCCCGTTTGGCCCCGCGACACCGGAGCTGCGCTTGCCGAAATACGCCTCCAGGATGCGCAGCGCCGCCGGCGCCGCGGCGTCGGCGCCGAATCCACCTTGCTCGATCGTCACCGCCGTCACGATACGGGGATTCGGGTAGGGGGCCAGAGCGACGTACCAGGACTGGTCCTCGTAGCCGACCCGCTGCGCCGTGCCGGTCTTGCCGGCGACGGGAACCGGGAAGCCGCCGAAAATCGCATAGGAGGTGCCGCCGGGCGATTGCGCCGCGGCGTGCAGCCCCTCCAGGATCGCCGACCGGTACTCGGAGTCGATTCGCAGCGAGCGGCGAGGCCGCGGATCGAATTCTCTGATGACGCGGCCCGCCGGGTCGTCGATCTGCATCCCGAGGCGGGGCGTGACGACGGTGCCGCCGTTGGCGAGCGTCGCGTACGCGACCGCCATCTGGAGCGGATTGGTCTGCAGGTCGCCCTGGCCGATCGCGAGCTGCACGTTGTCACCGGCCGACCAGGGCCTGTCGGTCCCGCCTCGCTCGTAGAGGTCATTCCGCCATTTCTCGCTCGGCAGAAGGCCTTCCGCATCGCCCGGGAGGTCGATCCCCGTTGGCCGTCCGATCCCCAGTTTGTGGGCCCAGCGCTGCAACTCCCCCGTGTCCCACATTTTCCAGCCGAGCGTGTAGAAGAAGACGTCGGAGGAGACCTGCAGGGCGGGCACGAGGCTGACGCTGCCGTAGGCCGCGCCCCCCGCGTTCTGGAACGTCTGTTCCCCGATCGTGATCGAGCCCCCGTCGTAGATCGGCGTAGAGGTCGTGATGACTTCGCTCTCGAGTGCCGCGACGGCGGTGATCAACTTGAAGGTCGAGCCGGTCGGGTAGAGGCCGGAGACGGCGCGGTTGGTGAGCGGCGCCAGGATCGGGTCGCGGTAGAGAGCGTTCACCTGCGCCTGGGTCATCGGCCTGGTGAAGACCGAGGGGTCGAAGGTCGGGTGGGAGCCCACGCCGAGGATTTCTCCACTGTGGACGTCCATGGTTGTGAAGGCGCCCGGCAGGCCGATCGAAGCCAGCGCCGCCTCTCCCGCCGCCTGCACATCGCTGTCGATCGAGAGCCGCAGGTTGTCGCCCGGGACCGGCTCCGTCGAGAGGAGCTGACCGCCCGCCGTCGGCTGGCCAAGGGCGTCCACCTGGATCCGGGTCACCCCGGCGCGGCCACGCAGGAAGCGGTCGTAGGCGTACTCGACCCCGTCCTGGCCGATCACGTCGCCCGGCTGGAGGCCGCGATACCGCTTTTCCTTGAGCTGTTCTTCGTTGATCTCGCCGACGTTGCCGAGGATGTGGGCGGCGAGGGTTTCCTGCGGGTAGTGGCGCACGAACACGCGCTGCACTGAGACCCCGGGAAAGCGGTCCTGGTTCTCCTGCAGGTAGTAGACGAGGAAGTGGCCGACATCGCGCCGCAGAGTCACCGGCGCCCCGGGCACCGCTCCCCCCTCCTTGATCAGCCTTCGGACCCGCCTCAGCGAAGTGTGGGTCAGCTCCGCGAGCTCGGCGAGCTCCGCCCGCCGCCGCTTCGGCCGCGCCGGCAGCTTGCGGGGGTCGATCTGCAGGGCAAGGCTGGTGCGGTTGTCGACCAGCACCTCCCCGTCGCGGTCGAGAATTGCGCCCCGGGGCGCCGTGACGCGGAACTCGCGCGTGCGGTTGTTCCTCGCCTCGGCGAGGTATTCGTCGCCGTTGAGGATCTGCAGGAACCAGAGCCTGAAGAAGAGCACGGCGAAGAGCGCCAGGGCGACCCCCCCGAACAGCGCGATCCGCAACCCGAGCCGGTTGCCCATCTGACGACCTGGATCATCTGAGCGCAAGTACATCGATCAACACCACCCTCAGGTTCCCAGCACGGTCGGCTGTCGCTGGCGCCGCACCTTCGGCTCCTCGACCAGGGCGGGCCTCAGCGCCCGGCGCACGCCAAGGTATATCGGCCAACCGAGGAAGAAGGCGAAGATCCCCTTCAGCAGCGCGTCCCTGAGGACCAGGGCGCTGACCGGAGCGTCGACCCCGAGCATCAGCTCGACGGCGGCGAACCCAAACTCCGCGCCCAGGGTGAGCCCCAGGCAGAGCAGGGGCGGCACCAGGGCACTGTGGATCTCGAAGCGTTCGCGGAAGAGACCGGCAAGGTAGCCGACCCCGAGCAGCACCAGCGAGCTGGCGCCGAGGGTACCGGCCAACAGGCAATCGACCAGCAGCCCGATCGAGAAGCCCGCCACCGCTCCCGTCAGGCTGCCACCGAGCAGGCCCAGCACGACGACCAGCGCCGGCAGGATGTCGGGGCTGGTGTCGAATACCGCCACCCGCGAGAAGAAGGAGAGTTGCAGAAGCACCCCGAGCACCGCGATCGCAACCAGCCGGACAAGGATGTTCGGGGTCACAATCATCGTCGCGTTCCTCCGGTCAGCACCTGCACAAGGTCGAGGTTGGCGAGATCCGCAAAGGGTCGCAGGTGGACCTGCTGGCTTGCCTCCTGCTCCACGACCGAGGCTCGGGTCACCTCACCCACCGGAAGATTGGGCGGGTAGTTCGATGCGAGGTCCGGCGAGTGCCATCCGGAGGTCACCACCTTCTGGCCGGCTCCGACTCGCTTGGTCGAGTCGATGAAGTCGAGCACCAGATCCTCCGGATCGCCGACGTCGGGTCGGATCACCCCCTGGACGCCCCCCGGCACCACCTTCCCGGAGACGGCGCTGGCGTGATCGGTGAGCAGCGTCACCTGGGAGGAGCCCGACTGCACGGCGGAGACCTGGCCGACCAGGCCGTCACCGCTTATCACCGGATCGTCGACCCGAACGCCGTCAGAACTGCCGACATCGATCGAGACGGCCGAGTGCCAGACGGTGGGCGAGCGAGCGACCACGCGGGCGGAGACGGGCTCGTAGGCCGAGGAGGCGAGAACCGGGTCCCGGTCGAGCTCGAGCAGCTTGCGCAGCTGGGCGACCTCCTGTATCGCCACCTGGCCCGCCACTGCCTGCTCGCGGGCCTGCGCCAGTTCATCCCTGAGGCGGCTGTTTTCCCCACGAGCCTCGAAGGTCTTGTCGAACCAGCCGACCAGGTCCCGGGCCGGCTTGAGGGCGCGGTCAGCAGCCGTCTCCAGGGGTCCGAAGACCGTGCTGACGCCGTTCTGCAGGCCACCCGAGCTCTGCCCGTAGGTGAGGGTGAGCAGCACGAAGGAACCGAGGATGAGGAGTGTGAGGACCGCCCTACGGCGGCGTACTTGCTTGCGATACACGAGACAGACCTAAGTTTGTCGTTTGCGGGCCGCGACTATGCATAGCTCGCGGTCCCCGAGTTCATCTTGCTGGCGCGGTGGATGGCCTCGAACTCCTCGAGTGAGATTCCCGAGCCGACGGCCACGCACGTCAGCGGTGACTCTGCCAGTTGACAGGGCATCTGGCACTCGTCGCGGAGACGCTGTTCGAGTCCTTGCAGCAGCGCACCTCCGCCCGCCAGGGTGATACCCCTGTCCATGATGTCCCCGGCCAGCTCCGGCGGCGTGCGGTCGAGCGTGTTCTTGACCGCTTCGACGATGTGGCTGATCGGCTCGTCGAGCGCCTCTCGAACCTCGGTCGAGCCGAGGGTGATGGTTTTCGGCAATCCGGAGACCAGGTCGCGGCCGCGGATTTCGACCTCGATCTCTTCCGGCAGCGGCGAGGCCGAGCCCGCCTCGAGCTTCACGTCCTCCGCCGTCTGGGTGCCGATCGCCAGTTTGTACTCGTGTTTGCAGTGATTGGCGATCGCCTCGTCGAGCTCGTCGCCGCCGACCCGGATCGATTCCGAGACGACGATCCCGCCGAGGGAGATGACGGCGACCTCGGTGGTGCCGCCTCCGACGTCGACGATCAGCGAGCCGGTGGGCTCGGCCACCGGCAGGCCGGCCCCGATCGCCGCCGCCATCGGCTCCTCGATCAGGAAGGCCTTGCGCGCGCCCGCCGACAGGCAGGCCTCCTCGACCGCCCGCTTCTCGACCCCGGTCACGCCGGACGGCACGCAGACGACGACGCGCGGGTGGGCGAAGCGGTTGGAGTGAACCCGCTTGATGAAGTGACGCAACATCTGTTCGGTGACGTCGAAGTCGGCTATCACCCCGTCCTTGAGCGGTCGGATCGCGGTGATCGTGCCCGGGGTGCGACCGAGCATCCGCTTCGCTTCGACGCCCACCGCGTGGACCCGCCCGTTGCGCGAGTCGATCGCCACGACCGACGGCTCCGAGAGCACGATGCCGCGGCCGCGCACGTAGACAAGGGTGTTGGCGGTGCCGAGATCGACGGCCATGTCGCGGCCGCCGAGTCCGGTGAGAGTGCTGAGAAGACCCATTCTTAGATCGCTGAGTGCAGGCGAATCATCCCAGATAAGCCGAGGCGGGCCGATCAGCGGTTCGCCGGCAGCTCGGGGGCAAGCTCGAAGAGGAGGCCGACAGGCAGGCCGACGACATTGGAGACACTCCCCTCGAGGCGCTCGACCAGGGTCGAGCCGAGCGTCTGGATGGCGTAGCCCCCGGACCGTCCCCGCCACTCGCCGAAGTCGACGTAGCGTTGCTTCGCTGTCTCGTCCAGATCCTTGAAGACGACGGTCGTCCGCTCCAATCCGCTGCGCTCCTCACCGTCCGCCAGCACCACCAACCCGCTCAGAACCTCATGCGAGCGCCCGGACATGCGGTCGAGGTATCGGCGCGCCTCGGCCTCATCGGCGGGCTTGCCCAGCGCCCTGCCATCGAGGACGACGTCGGTGTCGCAGGCGATGACGAACGCGCCCTGCCGCGCGGGTCCTGTCGCCGTAGGGGACCCCCCACCCCCTCCGGTAGCTAAAGCTTCCTCGGGGGTGGGCCCCCCTACGGCACCACCCGCGCGACGGACCGCATAAGCCTTCCGCCGCGCGTTCTCGACCACCTCGAGCTGAGGTTCACCGCCGCTCAGCTCCTCGATCTCGGGCACGACGACCTCGAACTCGATGCCGAGCTTCTCGAGAATCTCCCTCCGCTGTGGAGAACCGGATGCTAAGACGACCGTCAACGCTTCTGCGGCGGGAGGTGCGGCGGGGGGGTCCTCGCCCGCAG
>DASUUD010000013.1:0-2680 GCA_036374255.1 Solirubrobacterales bacterium
GATCTCCTCCCCGTTGCTGGAGACCTCGATGGAGGGGGCCCGCGCCATCCTGCTCTCGATCACCGGCGGCTCCGACCTCTCCCTGGTCGAGGTCAGCGAGGCGGCGAAGCTGGTCGCCGAGGCCGCCCATGCGGACGCCAACATCATCTTCGGTGCCAATGTCGACGAGTCCCTCAGCGAACAGGTTTGGGTGACCGTCGTCGCCACCAGGTTCGGCGGGCGGCCGACCGCCCCACGGAGGGCGGAGGAACCGACGATCCGGCGCACCAAGGGCTCCGGCCGGCCCGGTCCGGCGCGAAGCGAGAAGGCCGGCGAGCTGAGCTCACTGGACGTGCCCGAGTTCCTCCCCGGGTAGCCCTGCCCCTTGTCCGGGGTCGTCGCCGCTGGCCACCCACTCACCGCCGAGGCGGGCGCCGAGGTCCTGCGCGAGGGGGGCAACGCGGTGGATGCCGCGGTGGCGGCGGTGCTCGCCTCCTTCGCCGTCGAGAGCCCGCTGACCGGCTTCGGGGCGGGCGGCTTCATGATGGTTCATCGCGGCGAGGAGACGTCGCTCGTTGACTTCTTCGTCGCGGCTCCGGGGAAGGACGGCGTCGAGCGCAGCGCGGAGCTCGTGCCGGTGCCGGTCCACTTCGACGCCGAGACCGTCCAGACGTTCTACGTCGGCCCGGCCTCGTGCGGGGTCCCGGGGACCGCGGCCGGTCTCGAGCTGGCGCTGCAGAGATACGGGTCGATGCCGCTGCCCAGGCTGGTCGCGCCGGCGGTGCGCTTCGCCCGCGAGGGGGCGCCCGTCAACCCCGAGCAGGCCTACATCCTCGACATCCTCTCCCCGATCCACATGCGTCTCCCGGGGACCCGGGAGCTGTACGCCCCGGCCGGCGAGGAGCTCCGCGAGGGCAGCGTCTTCCGCTTCCCCGAGTTGGCCGAGGCGCTGGAGCGGTTCGCCGCCGAAGGCGCTGAGCCCTTCTATACGGGAGAGGTCGCCTCAGCGCTCAGCAACTTCGTCGTCGAGCACGGGGGCTACCTCGGCCCGTCCGATTTCGCCGGCTACGAGGCGATCGTCAGGGAGCCGATCTCCGCCTCTTTTCGGGGCACCGAGGTCCTGACCAACCCGCCCCCCTCCTCGGGCGGGATCCTGATCGCCTACTGCCTGGGGCTGCTCGAGCGGCTGGGAGATCGCAGCGGCCCCCAGCAGCTCGTCGCCGCGATGGACGCGGCGAACCGTGTACGCGGCACGGATTTCGCGGAAGCCCTTTACGGGCCCACCCTGGAGGAGAGCCTGCTCGATCCGGAGAGGCTCGACCTGCGGGCCGGAGACCTGCTGGGCTCCACCACGCATATCTCGGTGCTCGACGCCGACGGCATGTGCGCCAGCGTCACCTGCTCCAACGGCTCCGGCTCGGGCCTGCTGGTGCCGGGAACCGGGGTGATGCTCAACAACATGCTGGGCGAGGAGGACCTCAACCCGCTCGGCTTCCACGCGATCGCACCCGGCCGGCGGGTTCCCTCGATGATGGCGCCCTCGGTTGTCCTGCGAGACGGCCAGATCGAGCTGGGGCTCGGCAGCGCCGGCTCCAACCGGATTCGCTCCGCGATCGTGCAGACGATCGTCCGGGTCGTGGAGGAGGGGATGAGCGCCGGTGACGCGGTGCAAGCGCCCCGCCTCCATTTCGAGCAGGGGATCCTGCAGGCGGAGCCGGGCATCGACGAGATGGCGCTGGCGAGGATCGAGGAGCGGGGAATCCCGGTCCTGCGGCGCCCCCGCATCAACCTCTTCTTCGGCGGCGTGCAGGCGGTTGCCCATAACCGCCTGGACGGCGCCCTCAGCGGCGGGGGGGATCCGCGCCGCGGCGGGGCGGTCGCGATCGCCTGACGGCGACCTTCCGCCGGTACGACGGGCTTGTCGCCAACCGCGAGAATGGGGTCGTGCCGAAGGCAGGGGACACGATCGACTTCGAGGCCGAGGGCCTCCTCGACGGGCTCGAGGGGGAGGCGAGGGGCGCGCGGCTCGAGTTGCTCGAACGCCTCTCCGCGGAAGGGGTGCCCCTCGACGAACTGCGTGACGCCGTGGCCGGCGCGCGCCTCACCCTGCTCCCGGTCGAGCGGGCGCTCGCCGGCGACGGGCCGCGCTACACCCCCCGTGAGGTGTCCGATCTCTCCGGCGTCGAGCTCGACCTGCTGCAGCGTGCGACGGCGGCGCTCGGCATCCCCTATCCGGACCCCGACGATCGCTCGCTCACCGAGGCGGAGCTGGAAGCGGCGCGGCGGGTGAGTGCGTTTCTCGACGCGGGCCTTCCCGCGGACGGGATCGTGCAGGTGGCGCGGACGATCGGAATGGCGACGGCCCGGATCGCCGAAGCCAACCGCGAGCTCACCATCCGCACCCTGATGCAGCCCGGTGACACCGAGCGCGATCTGGCGCTCCGCTTCGCGGGAGCCGCCGAGCACCTGATGCCCTTGATCGAACCGACCCTCGTCTACGCGCTCCGGGCGCACACCCTCGAGCAGGTCCGCCGCGACGTGATCGGCGCCGCCGACCTCGCCTCCGGCGAGATCCGCGGGAGCGCCGAGCTCGCCGTCTGCTTCGCCGACCTGGTCGAGTTCACCCGGCTGGGCGAGGAGATCGCGCCCGAGGAGCTGGGCTCGCTCGCCGGGCGCTTCGAGGAGATGGCAGCCGAGGTGG
>DASUUD010000014.1:0-2394 GCA_036374255.1 Solirubrobacterales bacterium
CCTACGGCGTGATCCTGCAGGCCGTCGAGATCGCGACCGCCGTCACCCTCGGCGTACCCTCTCTGGTGCGCGAGGGGCTCACCTGGAGCGACCTGCGGATGCAGGCGCTCTCCGCCGCCCCCGTCCGCCTGCAACCGCGCCCCAGGCCGCGGCGGGTCG
The DNA here is from genome assembly GCA_036374255.1 of Solirubrobacterales bacterium. Taxonomy (GTDB): domain Bacteria; phylum Actinomycetota; class Thermoleophilia; order Solirubrobacterales; family 70-9; genus VRUE01. Next base: position 160 of record DASUUD010000014.1, read on the forward strand.
GCGAGCGCATCGGCGTCTGACCGGCGTCTCGGACTCTGCGCGACCTGCGGGGCCGCCAGGTCGGCGATCGCATCGGCGTCCGACCGGCGTCTCGGAGGCCGCACCTCCGGCGGGGCATTGGACCTAACCCGGCGCCCCGGACCACGTGCCGGACTCAAGCATGCGCCGGATCCTCTCGATCACCCCTTGTGGGGTTCGTCTTCCATCTGATCCCAGGTCACCCTCGCGGTGCGGTAGCCCGCGGCGCCGAGCACCTGATCCCGCCGGCGATCGAGTCTGAAGGCGATGCGCGTGCCGTGGGTCTCTTCGCCGTCAGTTTCGATGACGAGCCGCTGTTCCTCCCAGAGAAGGTCGACCTCGAGGTCCTCCCCGTCGAGGTGTAGCTCGGTGTTGCATTTCGGGCGGGGAAGGCCGGCCTCCACCGCCGCGCTCAGAACCCAGGCCTCCAAGGTGCTTCGGAGGCGCGGCACATCTCCGTCCCCTGTCCGCCAGGGCTTGAGGACTGCGCGGAGCTGCGGAGCACCTCGCCTGGGGCCGCGGGCGAGGATGCGATCCACGGCCTCAACGTCCAGCTGCCCCAGGACCGCTCCCTGCTCGACGACACGACGTAGGGACTTCACCTCCCAGCATTCCCGCGAGGTCGACGATCGTGCGCGCTGTCGTCGTGCACGGCACTCCGTCGTGAACCGTCACTTCGTTGGGCTCGAGCTGACGAGAGCGGTGCCAGCGCACGCCACTGAGCTTCCTACCCGCCTGATTTGGTGCGATGACTTCGGTCAGGACCGGACCCCGATCGCGCAAACCCAGGAGCTCGGCCGCGCTTGCGTGGGAGATGACCGCGTGCTCACCGCAGGCGAGCACCGCGGCCAACATCCTTCCTGCGCGGTCCGTGCGGGGATGGCCGACGGCAAACACTCCCCGGAGGACTCGATGCAGCCTGCCCGAACCCAGACGCGTTTCGATCGCCCGTTCGGTGACCCCGAGCTCACGGAGCTGGCGACGTGAGATGACGCCGTGCTGGCGGGCCGCCAACTCTGCAACGGCGGCGTCTCGCCTCGCTGTGTTCGTAATGCGCCCTATACGTGCATAACGAGACCGCTGGCAGTCTCGCCCCCCCGACGCGCGCGTTTCACGAGACCGGTGCCCTGGGTCCCTCCCGTCGGTGTTCGAAATCCCCTATATAGGTGGATAACGAACACCGCGGGTCAAATGGGCCCGGCTCCAGGGCAGCTCGGGAGCCGATCTCGATCGAAAAGGGGCCGGGACCCGTGCTCAGCTCTCGACCGGCTCGGGCTCCGGCGGCAGGGCGCCGCCTCGCTCGGTGCCGGCGATCAGCTCGTCGGGGGACTTCTGCTCGGGGATGAAGCCGGACTTCATGCCGAAGTAGACGGCTTGGGGGTGGTGGGCGACGATCGCAACCGTCGACTGCTCGGGCATCACGGCATAGCCGTCGGAGAGGGTCATGCCGATCTCCTCCAGCCCCAGCAGGCGCCAGACCTTCTCATGCTCGGACTGGTCCGGGCAGGCGGGGTAGCCCCAGGAGTAGCGACGGCCCTGGTCGAGGTCGATCTTCAGGGCCCGGCGCACATCGGAGTGCAGCCACTCGGCCAGTCCCTCCGCGGCCTGGACGCCGAGGCCGTGCACGTAGAGCTGCTCGGCGAACTCGCCTTCGCGCTCGAGGCGCTGGATCAGCTCGGTCACCTCGGGCCCGACCGTGACGCCCTGCAGGGCGACCACGTCGCGTTCCCCCGACACGAGCGGCCGGAAGAAGTCGCTGAGGCAGATGCGGTCGTGCTTGGGCTGGCGCGGGAAGACGAGCCGCTCCAGCTCGCGCTCTGGATCTTCGGGATCGAAGACGACCAGCTCGTTGCCGTCGGCGTTGCAGGGGAAGTAGCCGAGCCGCGCCCGCGGGTGGAGATAGTCCTGCTCGCGCCACATCCGCTCCAGGCGCGGCGCGAAGCCCTCCTCCTCGTCGGTTCCCTCGACCAACTGCCGCCAGGCCTCGCCCTTCACCCCTTTGCCCCCCCAGTGCAGCTTGAACAGCACGTGGCGGTCAAGGTAGGGGAAGACCTCGTCGAGGTCGACGTCGACGTCGCGAACGCCCAGGAACGGCGGCTCGGGGATCGGCACGTCGGTGCGCGCGGTCGAGCGCACGGACGCGTCGGTCACCGGCGGCGAGTCGTCGACCTCGATCGGCTTGTCACGCAGCTTCTGGGCCTGCTCGCGCATCTTCGC
>DASUUD010000015.1:0-2656 GCA_036374255.1 Solirubrobacterales bacterium
CGCTGTCGGGCATGGCGGCAGACGTTCGAGCCGGCCTCTCGCGGCCGTTCAAGGAACTCTCGCCGCGCTACTTCTACGACGAGCGCGGCTCGCAGCTCTTCGAGCGAATCACGGAACTCCCGGAGTACTACCCCGCACGGGCGGAGCGGGCGATCCTCGCGACGCGCTCCGCCGAGATCCTCGCCGTGGCCGGGGAGCCGACGACTCTGGTCGAGCTTGGATCGGGGTCGGCCGCCAAGACCCGCCACCTGCTCAGCGCGATGCGAGACGCCGGCTGCCTGGAGACCTATGTCCCCGTCGACATCTCGGAGGAGATCACCCACGAAACCGCCGCCTCCCTGGTCGAGGAGTATCCGGGCCTGTCCGTGCGGGGAATCGTCTGCGACTTCGAGCACGACCTCGAGCTGATCCCGAATGGGGGCGGGGGGCGGCTGATCGCCTTTCTGGGCGGGACGATCGGCAATCTCTACCCCGAAGCTCGCCGGGAATTCCTCTCGCGGCTGGCCGCGCTGATGGGGCCCGACGACCGGATACTGCTGGGGACCGACCTGATCAAGGAGCGGGAGCGGCTCGAGGCCGCCTATGACGACGGGGAGGGCGTGACTGCGGAGTTCAACAAGAACGTGCTCGCCGTGCTGAATCGCGAGCTGGGGGCGGAGTTCGACCCTTCGAGTTTCGAGCACGTTGCCCGCTACGACGCCGACGCGGAGCGCATGGACATTCGGCTCCGTTCGCTGGTCGATCAGACAGTGCGTGTCGACGCCCTGGACCTCACGGTTCGCTTTGCCGCCGGCGAGGAGATGCGCACCGAGATCTCCACCAAGTTCACTCGCCGGCGCCTCGAGGAGATCTATCGCGAAGCCGGCCTCACACTGGCCGGATGGTTTCCCGACCCGGCCGGGGACTACGCGCTGAGCCTGGCCTCGGCTTAACCTGAAATCCCTGGGAATAAACCGAACTGTCGGTTTAGTCTCACACCTTCAAGATCGGATCGGGGGGCGGGAGTAACTACGGATGAGCCTGGATGTCCATCTGCTCGGCCAACGAATCGGAACGCTTTTCCCGGCCGGCGAGGACGACTATCGGTTCGCCTACTCGCCGGAGACGGTGGGCTGGGCGGGTGAGGCCGCCACCCTGCTCAGCAACTCGCTGCCAGTCTGTACCGAGCCGTTCGGGCCGGGAGCCAGCCGTTGTTACGTGGAGGGACTCCTTCCCCGCGGACCCCGACGCAGGAGGCTCGCCCGGGAGCTCGGCGTCGATGCCGGTGACGGTTACGGCCTCCTCACCCGGCTCGGAGGCGACTGCGCCGGTGCGGCGGTCTTCGTCCCACCGGGTGAGGGGTTGGAGGGGGACCCGGGCGCGACCGAATGGCTCACCGACGAGGAGCTCGAGGATCTCGTGGCGGGCATCCCAAATGGTGCGGGAGGCGCCGGCTCCGAATCGCCGGTTCGCTTCAGCCTCTCGGGTGAGCATCACAAGCTGGCGGTGGTGCGCGATGAGCGGGGCAGTCGCTGGGGGTTGCCGCAGCCGAGCAGCCCCAGCACCCATGTGATCAAGCCCGAAACCGGCGAGCACCCCGACCTGGTCGCCAACGAGATGTACTGCACGGAGGTCGCCCACAGCGCCGGCCTGCCCGTGGTCGAGATGGAGCCGCTTCGGGTCGGTGCTCATCAGGTCATCATCTCGACGCGATTCGATCGCCGCCGGGGCTCAAAGCCCGTGCGGATCCACCAGGAGGACTTCTGTCAGGCGCTCGGCCTGCCGCCTCGAGACCAGGCGGACGACGAGGGGCCCGGCTTCACCGAGGCCTGCGGCCTGTTGAGGGCCATCGGCCGGTCCGAGGACGTGCCGCGGCTACTCGCGGCCGCGATCTTCAACTACATAGTCGGGAACGGGGACGCACACGGGGAGAATTTCGCGCTGCTGTTCGGGGGCGACGGCCAGAGGCTGGCGCCCCTGTACGACCTGACCTCCACGCTTGTCTACGACGCCCCTGTTCACGCCGGGATGGTGATCGCCGAGGAGTACGACTCCGAGCACCCGTCCCTAATCGAGCTGGCTCGGGTGAGCGAGGAGAGTGGCTACGACTTCGATGCCTTCCGTGAGCTGGCCGGCGAGACGGCGGCGGCCGTCGGGGAATGCCTGCAACCTGTCGCCGAGCGGGCCCGGGCGGAGGGCTGGCACGCGGAGGTCATCGACGAGATCGCCGGCCTCGCCGCCGAGCGGGCGTTCGGCTTGGGAGCGGAGGTCGCATACTGATCGCCGCCCTCAGGGCGCCAGCGCCTCGATCGTCTCTCCCATCCTCTCGGGGGCGACGATCGGCAGGAGGATCGGCAACGTCACCCCGCCCTCGACGAAGGCCGCGATCCGCTCCTTGATCGCCTCGGCGGCGCCGAGCATGAATACCTCTTCGATCAGCTCCCAAGGTGCAGCCGCAGCCGCCGCCTGGCGGTCGCCGCTCTCCCAGGCGGTGACCATGGGCTCGATCTGCTCCCCGTAGCCGAGCCATCGGTAGAACGCGGTATAAACCGGCACCGTCACGTAGGAGGCGAACATGAAGCGGGCGAGCGGCTCCACCTCCCCCCGCTCGCCGGGGAGGCAGAAGAAGCGGCAGAGGAACTCGAACCCCTCGGGGGCGTCGGAGAGCTGTTCGGCG
>DASUUD010000016.1:0-5170 GCA_036374255.1 Solirubrobacterales bacterium
CCGGTTTCGGGACTGCGCACACCAGGACGAGCCCGGCTGCGCAGTCCAGGCGGCCATCGACTCCGGAGCACTTCCGGCAGCACGCCTGGTCAGCTACCAGAAGCTCATGCGCGAGGCCGAAGTCGCCGCCGCCCGAACAGATACACGCCTGCGCTCCGAGGAAGACCGCAAGGCAAAGACCATAAGCAAAGCGGTCAAGGACTACTACCGAACCCACCCACGCTGACGTGCGGCAGACCGCTCCCGCTTTCCCATGGAGTGTGTTGCACAAAGGACGGGGTCTGTCCCGCCGGGATTAAGACGAAGTCTGTCTGACCTAAGGGGGCAGAGCGACGTCCGGCCGGTTGTCACGCTCAGACCCGGGCCCGGTCCAACCGCCAGCGCTGCCATCGCGCACGACGCGGCTGGTAGGGCGGTCGCCGGGCCGGGGACTCACGCGGCGCGTCCGCCACTCGTCCTTAGGGAAAGCGGCCTCCAGCCACGGCCTTCGAGAATGCAAAAGACCTCCCGCAGGAGGTCTCTCGCGTCACTCTCAGGGACATAGCGGGGGCGGGATTCGAACCCGCGACCTTCGGGTTATGAGCCCGACGAGCTACCTGACTGCTCCACCCCGCGGCGGTGAAGTTCATGCTAGCAACGAGAGTCGGCTCAGCAAGGCCTGAGCGGGGCCATGGGCAAGCTTGCAGGCGGCTGCGCTCTAGAGTGCCCTCTGATGGCAAGCGTGGCCCAGAGGGTGGCGGTGATCGACATCGGGACCAACTCGACCCGGCTGCTGATCGCCGACATCGAAGACGACGGGCTTGCGAAGCTCGAGCGACGCAATCGGGTGACGCGCCTCGGGCGCGGCGTCGACCTCTCCGGGCAGCTCTCGGCGGAGGCGATTGAGGCCGCCTGCGAGACGATCGCCGACTACGTCGCGCTATGCGGGGAGGCCGCGGTGGATCTGATCGAGGCGATCGCCACCAGCGCGGTCCGGGACGCTTCCAACGGTGAGGCGTTCGTCGCCGAGCTGCGGGAGCGGTTCGATCTCTCGGCCCGGGTGCTGGATGGAGCCGAGGAGGCCCGGCTAACCTACCGCGGAGCGACCTTCCAGCGCTCTCGCCGCGATCCGCTCGTCGTCATCGACATAGGCGGGGGGTCCACCGAGCTGGTGGTCGGCAGCGGTGATCGGATCGACTTCCACGCCTCGCTGCAGGCCGGGGTCGTGCGCCAGACCGAGCGACACATCGCCAGCGATCCCCCCACCTGCGCTGAGCTGGAGGGCCTCGCCAACGACGTCCGCCAGCTGATTGCCGACGCGGTCGCCGGCGATCAACCGCCGCCATCGGTGGCGGCCGGGATCGCGGTCGCCGGTACCCCGACCTCGCTGGCCGCGGTCGAACTCAGCCTCGACCCCTACGACCCCGAGCGGGTGCACGGCCACGTGCTGACGCTGCCGTCGATTCAGCGGATGCTCTCGAACCTCGCATCGGTCCCGCCGGCGGAACGCGCCCAGATCGTCGGTCTGCACCCTGATCGCGCCCCGACGATCGTCGCGGGCGTGGTGATCCTGATCGAGGCGATGCGCGCCTTCTCGCTCGAGCAGATCGAGGTTTCGGAGCACGACATTCTCTACGGAGCGGCGGTCAATGCTGCCGAAAGCAGCCGTTCGGCCACAGAGCAGTGGCGATAGGCATGGGACCGGATGTACAGATCGCAACTAGCCCCCCTTACACAGCGGTAAATGTAACGGCTGAACCCATAAAAGTTGGTAAAGTCTAGCTACCAACATTTAAGTAGCGGCAATCGCCGCTCCTAGACACGTTGGACAGCCGCGCACATAATCGCGGCATCGGGCATGGAGATGGGTTCTACGGGGCTCGTCGACGTACCCGACAAAGGGTTCGGACGATTGCCGCATCATGGCGCCTCCCGCCGTCTGGGCCCAGCAAATAAGTATTGGTCCCTGAAGACGTACCCCTGCCCGTCCTGAGGGACCAACCTGAATCGACCGCCAGAGATGGCGGTCGATTCTCGTTTGGGGGCGATTCGGCCGATCGTCCCACCGGAGTTGCGAGGCCGACCGCTTTGGCATGTTTAAGCCAAATTCGACTTGCGGGGATAGACCACCTCGGGGTCCGTGAGGACGTTGAGGAGAGTCGGCCGCCCGGACTCGAAGGCACGCTCCAGCGCTGGACGCAGTTCCTGAGGGTCGCGGACCAGAATCCCCTCGCAACCGAGGGCCTCGACCATCTGCTCGTAGGGCGTCTCAGGCCTCAGCTCCGCTGCGACCGAGTAGCCGTAGAGGAACTTCATCGGATGATGCTCGAGCGCCCAGATCCCGTTGTTGCCCATCACGCCGACCACACCTAGGCCGTGACGCGCCATTGTGTCGAACTCCATGCCCGCGAATCCGAACGCGCCGTCTCCGATCAGGAGGCAGACCTGCCGGTCCGGATGGGCGAGCTTGGCGCCGATCGCCTGACCCGGTCCCGCCCCCAGGCAGCCGAAGGGGCCGGGATCCATCCAGCAGCCCGGCTCGTAGGTGTCGATGAAGCGGCCCGCGTAGGAGACGAAGTCGCCCCCGTCGCCGACCACGATCGCATCGCGCTCGAGCACCTGGCCGAGCTCCCTGTAGACCCGGACGGGGTGCAACGGGGAGCGCGGGTCGTTGAGCTCCTCCTGCTCCGCCGCGCGCTTCTCGGCCTCGACCTTGCGCAGCTCCTCCAGCCAGGCGCTGGTGCGGCGCGGATCGGACCCGACCGCATCGTGGATGGCGGCCAGCGTGGCGCGGACGTCGCCGACCAGATCAAGCTCGGGCAGACGGTTCGCGCTGAGCTCATTGGGAGCCGCATCGAGGCGAATCAGCCTGGTGCCCTCGCCGAAGGCGCCACCGAACCCGAGGCGAAAGTCGATGGGCACGCCGACAACCACGGCGACGTCGGCTTCGCCCAGGCCCGCCCCGCGCGCCCGGCTGAAGGCGAGCTCGTGATCGGCTGGAAGGCAGCCCCGACCGAGACCGTTGAGGAAGACTGGGATCCCGAGGGCCTCCGCCAGAGTCCGAAGCTGCTCCTCCCCGCGCGCCCAGTAGAGCCCGGTCCCCGCCATGATCGCCGGACGCTCGGCCGCGGCCAGTAGGGCCGCAGCCTCCTCGACTCCCGCGGCCGGCTGCTCCGCCTCCCCCTCGGGCCGGGGCGGGATGTCGGGCTCAGCCTCCGTGAAGACGACGTCGAGGGGATAGTCGACGAAGGTCGGGCCCGACGGGGCCGCGAGAGCCAGGTCGAGCGCGGCAGCGGTCGTCGAGCCGATCCGGCCCGGGTCCTTGACCGTTTGCGCGGACTTGACCAGGGGCGACACGAACGGGAGGTGGTCGATCTCCTGCAGGGACCCCGAGCCCCAGCGCAGCTCGGGCGCCCTGCCGCCGAGCACGCAGATCGGCGAGTTGTTGGCCTGGGCGCCGGCGATCGCGCTGACCCCGTTTGTGACGCCCGGCCCGGCGGTCAGCGCCGCCACGCCGACCCCCCGGGTCGCCTTCGCCACCCCCTCCGCCGCGAAGGCCGCCGACTGCTCATGGCGCACGTCGAAGATCTCGATCCCCTCCTCGCGGCAGCCGTCATAGATCGAGAAGAGGTGCCCCCCCGAAAGCGTGAAGAGGTGGCCGACCCCCCGCGATTTCAGCGCCTTGGCAACGATCCGCCCGCCGTGCTCCATAGACACTGCAGCCTATTGGGCCACCAATTGGCGAGCGTCACGATCTGATTCCTCAGCTGGAGCCCCAGGGCACTTTCCTCGCGCCGGTGGCGCGGCAGGAGGGGGGCCGAGGACGACCCCGGCCGCAGCGCCCCCCCTTCTGGCCGACAGGACCCGCGCGCCGGGAGTGCCCGGGGCGGGACTCGAACCCGCAAGCCCCCGAAGGGGCAGCGCCTTTTAAGGGCGCCGCTTTTGCCAGTTTCGCCACCCGGGCCATTGGATCGTAGATCGGGAGAATCGCCGGTGTCGAAGTCCGGCCGCGGGACAGGCATGAAGCACTCCTAAAAATGCTCTGGACCGCAACTACTCCGGTGCTACGGTGTCTCCTTAGCGAGGACACGCCTTCCCTGGAGAGTGCAGCTTGGAGGCATCGGCACTAACTCAAGCCAGTCAACGCGGACTTCTGGCCCGGCGCTCTCCTCTGCTGAAGCTACAGGGTGACGAGCGGCTGATCTCGATCGCCCGCAACGGAAATCCCGGAGCCTTCGAGACGATCGTCGACCGCTACCAGGGCCGCCTGCTCGGCTTCTGCAGGCAGATGCTCGGCTCCACAGAGGACGCCGAGGACATTCTCCAGGAGGTCTTCGTCAACGCCTACCGGGCGATGCTCGCCGACGACCGCGAGATCAATCTGCGGCCATGGCTCTACCGGATCGCCCGCAACCGCTGCCTCAATCACCTGCGCAGGCCGACCGCAGACGCTCAGGAATCGATGGACATGGTTCCGATGGTCGAGGCGGCCTCGACCGCGGAGAAGGTCCATAACCGGGAGGAGTTCCGCCAGCTCCTGGCCGACGTGGGGAAGCTGCCCGAGACGCAGCGCTCCGCCCTGATCCTCAGGGAGATGGACGCGATGTCCTACGAGGAAATCGCGCAGGCGATGGAAACCAGCGTCCCCTCGGTGAAGTCCCTGCTGGTCCGGGCAAGGATCTCGCTCGCGGAGGCGAGCCAGGCGCGGCAGCTGACCTGCGGCGAGGTGAGGATCGAGCTGGCGGAGGCGACCGAGGGGCTTCGGAAGGTCTCCGGCCCGGTGCGGCGCCACGTACGCGACTGCGAGGAGTGCTCTGACTTCCGCTCTCAGATTCGCTCAAACGACAAGGCACTCGCCGCCCTCTTCCCCGCCGGGCCGCTGCTGGTGCTCAAAGGCTTCATCCTCTCGAAGCTCGGCCTGGCCGGCGGCGGCGGCGGCGGCGGCGGGGCGAGTGCCGCGGCCGGGGCGGGCGCGGGGGCAACGGCGACGAGCGCCGGCGCTGTCGGCGCAGCGGCGATCGGAGGCGGAAGCGCCGCGGGCGGCATCAGCGCGGTGGGCGGAGCGATCGGCTCCAAGGCGGTCGCCGGCGTCGTCACCGCAGCTGTGATCACGGCCGGCGCGGTCGAGGTCAAGCAGCAGGTGGCGACGACGACCACGGCTCCGAAGGCGTCGGCCTCGCAGACCCACCTC
>DASUUD010000017.1:0-4317 GCA_036374255.1 Solirubrobacterales bacterium
CACGGCGGCCGACGACCAACCGCAGCGGACATCCGAGCAGCTCGGCGTCGGTCAGCTTCTCCCCCGGCCCGGCGTCGCGATCGTCGTATACCACGTCGGCTCCGAGCCTCTCGCGCAGGGCCTCGTAGATCCTGTCCGCGGCCTTCCTCTCGGGCTCGTCTCCCTTGGCGAGCGAGACGACGTGCGCTCGCCAGGGGGCGATCGCGGCCGGCCAGACGATGCCCTTCTCGTCGGCGCCCTGCTCGATCGCCGCGGCTACGATCCGCGCCGGCCCGATCCCGTAGCTTCCCATCACGATCGCTCGCTCACGGCCCTCCTCGTCGAGGAAGGTGGCTCCGAGCGGCTCCGAGTACCGGGTTCCCAGCTTGAAGATGTTTCCCACCTCGATCGCCGGCTCAATCTCGATCCTGCCGCCCCCCGGCGCCGTGTCGCCCGGCTCGACGCTGCGGATGTCGACCTCCTCGAACTGGAAGTCCCGCCCCGGCTGCACGCCGCGCAGGTGGGCGTCCGGCTGGTTTGCGCCGCTCACGTATGAGCCCTCGCCGATCGCCCTGTCCTTGATCACCGGCACGCCGGCGCCCACTGGGCCGATGAAGCCCGCCGGGCCCAACTCGGCCTCGATCTCGTCTTCGTGGGCGGGGCGAAACCCAGCACCGAGCGAGTTGCGCAGCTTCACGTCGCTGAGGCGGTGGTCGCCCCGCAGCAGCGCCAGGACCATCCCCCGCCCCTCGACGATCACGGGCATCGCCTTGATCAGCGCCCCGGGGCGGACCTCGAGGAAGCCCGAGACCTCCTCCACCGTGGTGAGCCCGGGCGTCGAGACCTCCTCCAGTGCCGGCAGCGCGGCGGGAAGCTCGACCGGCTGCGGCTCGGCCGAGGCGACCTCGACGTTGGCGGCGTAGCCTTCGGCGAGAGCCACCTCGTTCTCACCGGCGGGACAGGGGGCCATGTACTCGTGGGCGCCCGAGCCGCCCATCATCCCGACGTCGGACTCCACGCGGTACCAGCGCAGGCCGCAGCGGTCGAAGATGCGCGCGTAGGCCTCGCTCTGCAGTTCGTAAGACCGCTCCAGTCCCTCCTCGTCGCGGTCGAACGAGTAGGCGTCCTTCATGGTGAACTCGCGGGTCCGCAGGACTCCGGCCCGCGGCCGCGGCTCGTCGCGCTCCTTCGTCTGCACGTGGTAGAGCATCAGCGGCAGGTCGCGGTAGGAGCGGACCTCGCGCGCCACGTGGTAGGTGAGGCACTCCTCGTGGGTCATCGCCAGGACCAGCGGGGCTTGCTTGCGATCCTCGAGCTTGAACAGCTCCTCGATCGCGTAGCGGCCGGTCGTCTCCCAGATCTCGGCGGGTTGCATGACCGGCATCAGCATCTCCTGGCATCCGATCGCCTCCATCTCCTCGCGCAGGATCCCCTCGACCTTGCGGATCGATCGCCAGCCGGCCGGCAGATAGGTCCACAGGCCGGCCCCGAGCTGCCGGATGAGGCCCGCTCTCACCATCAGCTGATGGGACACGGCCTGGGCGTCGGCGGGCGCCTCCTTGAGTGTGGGCAGGAATGTCTGGCTGAGGCGCGTCACGCGGGGAAACCTATCCCGCCGAGGTCAGGCCCGCGTGAAGCGACGCCCGGCGGTCGGCGAGGCCTCCTCGTCGAGGAGAACCCGGTCCGACTCGCCCTTCTCGGCAGCTTCGTGCTCCATCTGGGCGATCTTCTCGGGCGTCAGGTCGCCGGCGTTCTCCTCCTCGATCTTGGCCAGCCAGGCCGCACCCTCTCCAGCCTGGGCCTCGTCGATCTCGACCTCGCCGCGGTCCAGGGACTTGTCGATCTCCTCGAACAGCGCGTCGACCAGCTGCGCCTGCGGCACCTTCCGCAGCGGCTTGCCGTGAGCGAAGATCAGGCCCTCGTTCTTGGCCCCGGTGATCCCGAAGTCGGCGTGGCTCGCCTCCCCGATCCCGTTCACGGCGCAGCCCAGCACCGCGACCTCGACCGGCTCCGCATAGCGCTCCAGCCGCCGCTCGATCTCCGCCACGACCGAGTCCATGTCGAACTGGAGGCGACCGCAGGTCGGGCAGGCGATCAGCACCGGGCCGCGCTCGCGCAGCTGGAGGGCCTTGAGGATCTCCCAGGCGACCTTCACCTCCTCCTCAGCATGGAAGGTCGAGAGGCTGATCCGGATTGTGTCGCCGACCCCGTCGGCGAGCAGCGTGCCCAGCCCGACCGCCGATTTCAGCGAGCCCGACCATCTGGTACCCGCCTCCGTGATGCCGAGGTGCAGCGGATAGGGGATCTTCTCGGCGAGCAGGCGGTTGGCGGCGATCGTGTTGGGCACGTTGGTCGACTTGATCGAGACCTTGAAGTCGGTGAAGTCGAGGCTCTCCATCAGCTCGACGAACTCGACCGCGGCGGCGACCAGCGCCTCGACCGGGCTCTTGCGCTCCAGCTCGTGGAGGTGCTTGGGAAGCGATCCCGAGTTGACGCCGATTCGCATCGGCACGCCGGCCGCCGTCGCGCGGTCGGCCACCTCGGCGACTTTCTCGCGACCGCCGATGTTGCCGGGGTTGAGGCGGATGCAATGCGCGCCCGCCTCGATCGCCTTCAGCGCCAGCGTGTGGTTGAAGTGGATGTCGGCGATCACCGGGATCGGCGACTGCTTGACGATCGTCTTCAGCGCCTCGGCATCGTCGTCGCGCGGCACCGCGACACGGACCAGGTCGGCGCCCGCGTCGGCGACCTTGCGGATCTGCTCCATCGTCGCTGCCAGGTTGGCGGTCTCGGTCTTGGTCATCGTCTGCACGGCGACCGGGGCGCCGCCGCCGATCGGCACGCCGCCAACGAATATCTGACGCTTCGACGCCATACCGGAAGGGTATCCGCGCGGCTTCCTCGGCCGATTCGCGATCGATTGAACCTTTCGGCGGCCAGGCCAGTATCCGGGGATGAGATGGGTGCGCCAAATTGGGAGGGATAAGCGTGTCCGGCGGCAACAGCCGCGCTCTGGGCCGTGTGCCGGGGGCGCTGGCAGCTGCGGCGATCCTGCTCGGGCTCTTCGCAACGCAGGCGAGGGCCGATTTCCACATCATGCAGATCCGCGAGGTCTACTCGGGGACCGCGAACAACTCGAGCTACCTCGTGCTCCAGATGTACTCGTCGGGCCAGAACATCGTAAGCGGCCATTCGGTGACGATCTACAACTCCTCCGCCTCCTCGATCGGAAACTTCGCATTCTCCGGAAACGTTCCGAACGGGCAGAATCAGCGCACGATCCTGGTCGGCGATGACGGCGTGAACGCCGCCTTCGGATTGACGCCTGACCTGGTGAACAGTTCCTTCAACATTCCGGCGAGCGGCGGCGCGGCCTGCTTCGAGAACATCGATTGCATGGCCTGGGGCAACTTCTCCGGCAGCGTCCTCTCCGCCGTGGGGACGCCGGTTTCGCCGGGCGGCATCTCGAGCGGCATGGCCATCCAACGCAAGATCTCCGGCGGCAACTGCAGCAATCTGCTCGATGGTGGCGACGACTCGAACAACTCGGTTGAAGACTTCATAGAGCAGGCCCCGCATCCCCGCAACAACGCCTCGGCCATCGAGGAGACCGGGAGCTGCACCCCCCCGGCTTCGGTCGACACGACGATCGGCAATCCCAAACCCGCCGCTCGCACCAACAGCACCTCGGCGACCTTCAACTTCACCGGCAGCCCCTCGGACGCCGGTATGACCTTCGAGTGCAGACGCGACAACGAGTCCGAATTCACGGCCTGCAGCTCGCCGAAGAACTACTCGGAACTCGCCGGCGGAGCCGGGACGAGCCACACGTTCCGGGTGCGGGCGATCCATCCGACGCTGGGGACCGATTCGACGCCGGCCACCTACACCTGGATCATCGACACCGTCGCCCCGACGGCCACGATCAGCACGAATCCCGCCGATCCCAGCCCGGGGAACAACGTCTCCTTCACCTTCCAGTCGAATGAGGCCGGCTCGACCTTCCAGTGCAGCCTCGCCGAAGGCGCCGCGCCCGACAACTTCGTCAACTGCACCTCGCCCAGGAACTACACCAATCTGAACGACGGTGCCCACACCTTCAAAGTTCGGGCGACGGACCAGGCCACCAACCAGGGCACGGCCGCCTCCTATACCTGGGAAGTCGACAACTCGCTGGTCGACGAAACCCCGCCCCAGACCACAATCCTGACAAAACCGCCCGATCCAAGCGACAGCCCGGTCGCCTCCTTCACGTATTCGTCGAACGAGGCGAACTCGACCTTCGAATGCAAACTGGACGGCGGTGCGTTCGCCTCCTGCCCGGCGGCGGGGAAAACC
>DASUUD010000018.1:0-7651 GCA_036374255.1 Solirubrobacterales bacterium
AGTCGCATCGCCGCCTCGCAGCCCGGATAGAAGCCGAACAGCAGCGAGACGACGAGGAGAAGCAGGGGCACCACCGGCAACAGGACCCCGAGCGAGCCGTGCAGGTGGGCGGCGACCAGCGCCAGGCCGCTGAGCGCGACCGGCGCCGCCAGGCGGGCTCTACGCGGCAGCGGCGACACCGTCCAACAACCGCCAGTTCGCCTTGAAGGCCTCCTCGGCGGCGGCGGCGAGGGCATCGGGATCGGCGTCGGCCAGGTGGCCCTCGATCAGCGAGCGACCCTCGGCCGCGTGCTCGACGTCGGCCACCTCGTGAAGGCGGAAGTACTCGTTGCCGGGGCCCTCGCCGACCCCGTAGTGGGCGGCGAGCCCCTCCCGCTTGGTCTTCGAGATCTCCGGCTGGCCGCTCTCGATCGCGTAGAGGCGAACGAGCTGGGCGAGGCGGCCGTCCTCGGCCGTCCAGGCCTCGACGCACTCACGGGTCTCCGGGTTGGGAGCGGCGTCGACGTCTCCGCCGACCGCCTCGACGAAGCCGTCCCAGAGGCCGACGTGGGCCTCCTCCTCGGCCGCGTGGCGACGCAGCGCCGCGCGCTCCTCCTCGGGCGCGGACTCGGCCACCGAGGCGCTGAGACCGGCGATCGCAACGGTCGCGTGACGGTACTGACCGGAGTAGGCGGCAAGCTCCTCGCGGGTCAGCTCGCCGGCCGACCAGCGCTGGTAGAAGGGGTGCTCGAGCACGTTCCAGCGGTCTCGGGCCCGCTCGATCCTCTGCCAGACGTCGTTGCTCACGTGTTGCCTCCTTGGTGTGCCGGTGCCGGGCGGCCCAGGATAACGTCCGGGAGAGATGGCGCGACCCGAGCTGAACACGATCGCCGCGCCCGACCTGCCGACCGGGATGGAGTGGGTCGGCCGGGCGCCGGAGTCGATGCCCGCGCTGACCGCTGCGGGGCCGGCGCTCGTCCACTTCTTCGACTTCGCACAGCTGAACAGCGTCCGCACCCTGCCCTACCTGATCGAGTGGGACGCGCGCTACCGGGAGCTCGGCCTGAAGACGATCGGCGTGCAGGCCCCGCGCTTTCCCTTCGGCGCCGACCGCGCCGCCGTGGGGCCCGGCCTGCAGCGGCTCGGCATCGCCTTCCCGGTCGCGATCGACTCGGACCGCGATCTCTGGCACGACTACGGCTGCAAGGGCTGGCCGAGCCTCTTCCTCTGGCGCCGGGGTGGCGCGCTGGCCTGGTTCCACTTCGGCGAGGGCGAATACCGCGCCACCGAGGAGGCGATCCAGGAGGAGCTGCGCGAGCTGGACGCGCTGCGTGGGCTCCTCGAGCCGATGACCCCGTTGCGCCCCAGCGACGCGCCGGGGGCGGAGGTGATGCCCCCCACCCCCGAGCTCTTCCCGGGCGGCTCCTGGGAGCGGCCCTGGACCGCGGGCGAGGACGGCGAGAGGCTCGAGGTCGACTACGAGGCGGGCGGCGCCTTCGCGACTGTCGAGGGCGACGGCGAGCTCGGCGTTGAGCTGAAGGGCGCCTCTCCTGAATCGATTGCGGTCAATGGCCCCGCCCTCTACCCGCTCGCCGAGCACCCCCGCCACGAGCACCACTCGCTCGCCCTGCGTCCCTCCCCCGGCCTCCGCATCTGGTCCCTCAGCTTCTCGGCCGGGCTGCCGTAGGGGTGCATGAAGAGCCGGCGCTCTCCGCGCGGCTTGTACTTCTCCGGAGCAAGCTTCGCCGCGGGCACGCCGTAGGAGTGAAGGGAGGGCGGGGTGCCGCTCTCCGCGGCTTGTACTTTTTCCGGAGCAACCTTCGCGGACAGCCAGGCGCTGTGTTCGGAAAAAGTTGAGCGGGGAGCAGTACCCCGCCCTCCCTACACCCGTGCCGCGAGCTCCTCGCGAATCTCCTTGGGCAGCATGAACCGCACGTCCTCGTGGACGGTGCGCAGCTCTGAGACGTCGTGGGCGCCGCGCTCGCGGAAGTGGTCGACGAGCGCCTCGACGAGCTCCTCCGGGGCGCTGGCGCCTGAGGTGATGCCGACCGTCTCCACCCCCTCCAGCCACTCGTCGCGGACCTGGCCGTGGTTGTCGATCAGGTGGGAGTCGGCGCCGTGTTCGCGCGCCACCTCGACCAGCCGGTTGGAGTTGGAGGAGTTGGTTGAGCCGATCACGAGGACCAGCTCGCACTCGCTCGCAAGCTGCTTGACCGCGATCTGGCGGTTCGTGGTCGCGTAACAGATGTCGTCGGACTTGGGGCTGACGATCGCGGGAAACCTGGCCCGCAGCGCGGCGATGATCGCCGCCGTCTCATCGACCGAGAGGGTCGTCTGCGTGATGAAGGCGACGCGCTCGGGATCGGTCACCTCCAGGGCCTCGGCCTCCTCGACCGTCTGCACCAGGACGATGTTCTCCGGCGCCTCTCCGGTGGTGCCTTCGACCTCCTCGTGACCCTGATGGCCGATCAGCACGATCGTGTAGCCGTCGGCGGCGAAGCGCCGGGCCTCCACATGGACCTTGGTGACGAGCGGGCAGGTGGCATCGATGGTGCGCAGATGGCGTGCGGCCGCGTTCTCGTGCACGGCGGGGGCGACCCCGTGGGCGGAGAAGACCACCATCTCGCCCTCGGGGACCTCGGTCTCCTCCTCGACGAAGACCGCGCCCCGCTTCGAGAGCTCCTCGACCACGTGCTTGTTGTGGACGATCTCCTTGCGGACGTAGACCGGCGCGCCGTAGAGCTCGAGGGCACGCTCGACCGTCTGCACGGCCCGATCGACGCCGGCGCAGTAGCCGCGAGGCGCGGCGAGGATCACCCGCCGGGGGGCGTTCACAGTTGCAGAGGCCATCACGCGGAGGGTAGATGATCGATTCTTCCGCCATCCCCGCGGCGGAGCGCAGCTAGCCTTCAGACATGAGCACAGCAGGCAACCATCTCGACCGGCTCACCGCCGTCGACGCCTCGTTCCTCACGAACGAGTCCTCGACGAGCCACATGCACATCGGGGCGATCCTCGTCTTCGAGGGCCCGCCGCCGCTCTACGTCGACCTGGTCGAGCACGTGCGGGGCAAGCTGTCGCAGGTTCCGAGGTTCCGCCAGCGGCTCGCGACTCCGCCACTGGAGGCGGGCCGTCCGCTCTGGGCTGACGACATCAACTTCAACCTCACCTACCACATCCGTCACACCGCCCTCCCCGCCCCGGGGGGCGAGCAGCAGTTGATGCGACTGGCCGGCCGTGTCTTCTCGCAGCAGCTCGACCGCTCCAAGCCCCTCTGGGAGATGTGGCTGGTTCAGGGCCTGGAGCACGACCGGTTCGCGATCCTCACCAAGACCCACCACGCGATGGTCGACGGGATCGCCGGCGTCGACATCGGAACCGTGCTGTTCGACCTCGAGCCGGTCCCCGAGCCCGCGACGGTCGAGGACGACTGGCGCCCTGAGCCCTTCCCCGGCACGCTCGACCTGATGGTCCGTGGCGCGGGCGACCTCGCGGCCACCCCGCTGAAGCTGGCGGAGCGGGCGATGGACGCAGCCCAGCACCCGGAGCGCGCGGCGCGCCGGGTGGCGGAGGCGCTGGAGGGCGTCAGCGAGGTGGTCGCCGCTTTCGCTGATCCCGCCCCGGACGTTCCGCTCAACCAGGAAATCGGCCCGCACCGTCGCTTCGTCTTCACCCGCTCAAAGCTGGCGACGTTCAAACAGATCAAGAACGCGCTCGGGGGGACGGTCAACGACGTCGTGCTCGCCGTGGTCACCGGGGCGCTGCGCAAATGGCTGCACGGGCGCGGGGTCCGCACCGAGGGCCTTGAGCTGCGGGCGCTGGTCCCCGTGTCGATCCGCGCCGAGGACGAGCGCGGCAACGTCGGAAACCAGCTCGCCGCGATGCGCGGCCCCTTGCCGGTCTACCTCGAGGACCCGGTGCGGCGGCTGCGGGTGATCAGCGAGCAGATGGAGGGCCTGAAGCGCTCCAAGCAGGCGCTCGGTGCCGAGGTGATTTCCCGCTTCAACGACTTCGCTCCCCCCACCCTGCTTGCCCAGGCGGCGCGGATCAACTTCTCGACCAGGCTCTTCAACCTGATCGTCACCAACGTGCCCGGGCCGCAGATTCCCCTCTACGTGCTCGGACGGGAGCTCGAGGAAGTGATCCCGGTCGCCTTCCTCCCCGAGAACCACGCGCTGGCGATCGCGATCATGAGCTACAACGGCCGCGTCGACTTCGGCCTGCTCGCCGACTACGACTCGATGGAGGACGTCTCGGTGATCGCCGAGGGAATCGAGGAATCGCTCGCCGAGCTCGAGGAGGCTGCCGCGGCGGCGGCGGCCGCCTGACCAGTGGCCCTCCTCATCGTCCTCTTCATCGCCGTCCCGATCGTCGAGCTGTACGTGATCATCCAGGTCGGCGGCCTGATCGGCGTGCTCCCGACGCTCGTCCTGCTGCTGGCGATGTCGCTCCTGGGCGCAGCGCTCCTGCGCCAGCAGGGCCGCGACGCCTGGCGGCGCTTCAACCTGGCGATCGCCGAACGGCGCTTCCCGGGACGCGAGGTGGCCGACGGGCTGATGATCACGATCGGCGGCGCATTGCTGCTGACGCCCGGGTTCATCACCGACGCCGTGGGCCTACTGCTCCTGCTCCCACCGACTCGCGCGATCGCCCGGCGACTCCTGCGCAGCTACGTCGGCCATCGCTTCGTCGTGGTCGGCCTCGGCGGCGCCGGGGGGAGCCGAACCGAAGGGCCTCCTCCCCGCGACTACGACTTCGACGGCACGGCCGAGGAGATCGACGAGGACAAGCCCCGACTCAACTAGGGAGCCCTGGATTAGGGCTAGGGAGCCCTGGATTAGGGCTCGACGGGTTGGGGGGCGCTCGACCTTCGATCTCCGCGATCCGCTCCTTCGCCATGAGCAGTTCCCGTTCCAGCCTCTGCGCTCGGTCCTCGTTCTCGGTTTGCGCCTCGATCCGGCGGCTGAGCGCAGCGGCAACAGCGTCAGCTCTGCGAATAGCCTCCTGCAGCGAGCGCAGTTCCGACAGCAGGTCGCCGAGCGGCTCCGGTCGTTCCTGCGCGGCGGGCTCGGGCGGTTCGGACTCCGGCTGGGGTCGCGGGAGCGGCGTGGGCTGAACGGGGTCGACAGCCGGCTCGGGGGGGTCAGGCTCGGAACCGTGGCCGGGGACCGGCGGCGCTTGCGGGAGCGACTCGGGCCCCTCCTGCGGGAACGGCGCGGTCCAGGGCGCCGACTCGAGCTCCTGCGGCGGTTTTGGGCCGGTCTCGGGAGGCGGGGCGAGCTCTTGCGGCGGTTCTGGGCCGGTCTCGGGAGGCGGGGCGAGCTCTTGCGGCGGTGGCGGAGTGGAGTCGATAGCCGAGGCGGGCTCCTGCTTCGATTGCAGGGTGGGCTCCGGCGGCTCTTGCTCTATGACCGAAAGCGGCGGTGGTGTCGATGACTTCTCGGGCTCGGGGTCCGGCGGGGACGCCCCGAACCGCGGACGGGACTTCGCGGCTGCTCCGGAGTCGACCGAATCGGGCAGGCGCTCGATCAGAGACCCGATGCCGCCGGCCGACGCGATTACGGGACGCACCTCGCTCTTCGTCATCACCTCGATGTCGCTGATGCCGAGCGTGTCGAATGGATCTTCAAGCGCGACGAGCAACGCCCCGTCGGATGCGAAGGCTATGGGCACCGCCCTGTAGCGCTGCGCGGCGCTGCGATCAATCATCTCGGCCACCGTCATGTCCACCGGGAAGCGCTCGACGTCAACGTGGTCGAGGCCGTTGCGCTCTGCGATGGCGCGCGAGAGCTGGCGCTCGTCGAGGGCGCCGCTTTCGAGAAGCGCCTGCTCGATGGTCTTCCCCGACTCCCGAGTCACCATCTCCGCCTGGCGGACGGCCTCCTCGCCCGCGAAACCGAGCTCGACGATTACATCGGTGAGGAATTGACCCTGCCTGTCAGGCTTCGAGGGGGGCGTGAGCCCGGTCGCCCCGCTTTCGAAGCCAGCCGCGCCGGCACCAGACTGCAACGGCGTTTTCATTCGAGTCCCTCGGAGGCGAGTTCTCTCTCCCTGAGCCGCCCCGGGTCGTGGGCAGCGGTCTCGGCGAGGCCCAGTACCTCCTCGGCGGAGGAAGCACCTGCCAGCGCCTGCACACCGCATGCGACCTCGATTTCAGGCCGACTCCCTTCGGTGACGCGCTGCAGAGCACCGCGGAAGCGGGAGACGAAGGCGGGGGTGTCCTTGAGCTCGCAACCGACCAGGATCGCACCGACCGCGATCGGGTCAATCCGTCCGACGTGATCGGTTCCCCTGCATGTCGCCTCCAGAACCTCAGCCACCTGCTTCACAGCAAGCGTTCCGCGGGCATCGAGTCCCTTCTCGCCCTCGTCCGCACCATTGCCTACCCGGCAGACGACGAGGACCGACTTCACCGTTCCCCTCTCCGTCAGGCGCCACTCCCGATTCAGGAGCTCGAGGAAGGCCTCCCGATTCGGAAGCCCTGTGTCGCCGTCCGTCCTCGGTCCCGCGTTCGCTCGGCCGCGCAGGCGTCTGAGCTCGGAGCGCAGCTCGACGCTCTCCCACTCATAACCCAGTAGCCGCGCACCTACGTTCAGCAGGGCCGTGTGGTCGTCACCGTAGGCCCCCTCACCGCGATCGGCCGCGAACAGCCAGCCGACGGTCCTTCCATCGCTCATCTCCAACGAGGCGGACACCCAGGAGCGAGCATCCAGCGAGCGGAGGAACTCGGTATCGATTCCACCTGCGACGGCGGGAATGGTTGCGCCACGCCCCAGGCCTTCCAGACCCTCCCCGCGCACCTCGATCACCCGCTGGGAGCGGTGATCGGGCTCGACCCGCGTGAGGACGAGGACGCCCGGGATAACCTCCGATAGAGCCTCCAGCACGACGTCGGTAGCCTCGGAGAAGTTGCGCAGGCGGCGCGATGCGATGTGGGCAAGCGCGCTTGTCCCGGGAGACTCCATTACGGCTGATATCGGTCAGATCCGAGCGAGGATTGAGGAAGGAACGGAAATCTCGGCCGCGCCTATCTCGTCAGCTTCACCGTCAGGTGCTTTGTGGTCGAGTTTCCGGCACCATCAACGCACCTGACCCTGATCACAGCTCTGGCCGTCCACCTCCTCCTGACCAATCGCCTGAGCTTTCGCCTGGCCTTCCGGTTCTTCGGTCGCAGTCTCAGCGTCGAACGTCGACCTGCTGCGAGCTTCGCTCTCACCTTTCTGAGGCGGAAGCGCATTGTCCTGCGGGTCCTGCGCACGACGGCCTTGCCGACCAAGGCAGCCCTGACCGCCTCATCACACCGAACCCTGACCGCGATCTGCTTCCTAGCAGTCTGCCTTCGCTTTGCGGAGAGCGTGCAGCGTGGAGGAATCCCGTCGGGCAAGAAGACGGGCGGCGACGGTATCCCGGGTGTCGGCGCGGGACCTGGAAGTGGTGGGATCGGGACCGGGGGCTCCTCAGTGTCGACCGTGAAGCTGCGGCTGGCTGGGGTGGGGTCGATGTTTCCGGCCAGGTCTTTGGCCCTCACCTCGAAGGTGTGGGGACCGTCGGAGAGCGGGTCGGTAGTGTGGGGCGAGCTGCAGGCCGTGAAGCTCCCTTCATCGACTTTGCATTCGAAGGTTGCTGGTTCCTCCGTTGAGGAGAAGCTGAACGTCGGCGTGGGATCGTTGGT
>DASUUD010000019.1:0-8154 GCA_036374255.1 Solirubrobacterales bacterium
CGGGTCCCAGGTCGCAGACGCCGTCGCGCCGCCAGCCCAGCTCGCGTGCCTGGCCCTCGATCGTTCTTCGCGCCATCAGGTCGAACTCTTCGCCGATCCGCGAGGCCAGCCGGCTCCCCAGCCGGCGCCTGTTGTCGCGCAAGGCGCCCCCGGCGAGCACGACGAGCGCATCACCAGCGTTGATCGCCAGCGGGACGCCGTGTTCGGCATGCAGGGTCGGCCGACCCCGGCGAAGCAGGCTGGCGTCCTCGATGTCGTCGTGGACCAGAAACGCGTTGTGAAGCAGCTCGAGGGCTACGGCGGACGGCAGCGCCTCCTCGAGCTCGCCGCCGAAGGCAACCGTTGTAGCGAGGCATAGCGCGGGCCGGATCGCCTTCCCTCCCCGGCCGGGGTAGTCGGCGACCAGGTCCCACAGGTGTTGGCGAGGTTCGCTATCGGGGACGTACAGGCGCAACGCCTGCCGCGTCATCGCGCCGTAGCGCGCGAGATCGGCCTCGACCGGCTGAGCCAGCGCCTCGGTCATGACGTCACCTCGATCCTGACCGCGAGACCGACCTCGGGCAGGCCGGAAGCGAGGATGTGCCCGTGGTAGACACCCGGGGCGGTTCCCTCCGGCACCTCGACGGTGACCCGGATCTCCTGGCTCGATCGGAGGGCGAAGGTGTCGAGCAGAGGAGGCTCGAAGCTTGCTGCGGTCCCGTCGATCGCCGCGCCGTCATGTGAGGTGAATGCGGTCGCGGTCAGGCGGGCAGGCGAGCCGGGCGGGCCGTCGAGAACGTGCAGCCACACCCGCCCGATCGCAGGCGCACCCGCGGCCACGGGGTCCAGCGACAACCCGTCTGCGGTGCCGTTCCGTCCATCCGTGCTCGTTTCGGCGGCGTCGGCGGCGACATCGAGGAGGAGGCGCATCGACTCACCCCAGAGCTCGAGCAGACGCTCGGCATCGGCCCTCAGGCGGCGCGCCTCCCGGCCCCGGTCGCCCGTCCCATCCGCGCCGTCTTCGCCCTGCCCGGCAACAGGCTCGGGCGGCAGATGCAGGGGAAAGGGCGCCCGCGCGCTCTGCCGGCCGAACTCGAGCATGCGCTCGACCACCACGGCAGCGGCCTCCAGGCCCGCTCGCTGGACCTCCGCCATCGCCCTCAGGCCGGCCAGCGGATCAAATGGCTCGCGATCAGGCACGGTGGGCTGTCCCGCGAGGCCGGTATCCGCCCGACGTCCTCTCGTCGAGCGGTCGGCCTTCGATCGCGTTTGCCGCCTGCAGTCCTCCGAGCACCGCCGCCTCGATGCAGCCGGCGTTCATTCCGTTATCGATCCAGTCTCCGGCGAGGAAGAGGTTGTCCAAACCGCTCTCGTCTGCCGGCAGCCGGAAAGCCGCGCTGCCTGGCAGGGATTGGACGTAGCGATCGGAGGGGTCGATGTTCGCTCGCCAATGCTGGGAGCCGAAGCGGGCCGGACCGGTGGAGGACTCGGCGTCGGCCGCGCAGAGCAGGTCCCATCGAAAACCCCCGCCGGCACTGGCGGCTCCGGGCCAGAGCATCCGACTGCGACTCTCGAGGAACCGGACCGCGTTGGAGCGCACGACGTCTCCCAGGTTGTTCCCCTCGGTGATCTCGGCATCGGGCAGGGTCCCGCAGAACGAGGCGGCGGTCAGGGGCCGATCGTCGTCGGGCCAATCCTCGAAGGGCAGCACCTGGCTCAAAGATCCGAAGGTGTCGAATGGCCTGCCGCATCCGGTCACCGTGGCGGCCGCGGAGCGCCAGCCGAGGGAGCGCTCGTCCGCCCGAAGCCAGGCCTGGAAGGCCTGCGTGGCGACGGTGCCGACACGCTCCACCATCGAGCGCCACCTCTCGTCCGCCTCGAGCAGCTCACCGCAGGTGTGGGGCACCATGCCGAGCGACACCGCGAGCACGAGGGAGTCGAAGTCCCGCCCCGCCTCCAGGGTCAACCGGTCCGAGTCACCCCACTCGCACCAGTGGGACTCGAGGTCGTGGCCGAGCAGATCATCGCCTGCATCGAGTTGGCGCAGATCGGGCCGATCGGCGAACACGGGCAGCCCGCGAACTCGCATCAACGGGTCGTATTCCTCGCCAGACACCCTGACCTGTCGCCCCAGGCCGACCGCGCGAACCGAGCGGCCGTCGGCCGAGAGGTGCAACTGATCGAGGCGGTGGAAGAACCTGAACCGCACGCCTCGCCGGCGGAGCGCCTGATAGAGCGGCGCGAACACGACGTCCCCCATTCCAGCCCTCATCTTCCAGAACAGCGCCCCCTTGTAGTCGAGGAACATTCGCATCGTAAGGTGGAGAGCGAGGCCGGCTGGGAATCGCGGCCTCGCCACGTCACCCGCCTCGTAGGCGAAGGAAAGGTCGTAGTGGCCGTGCACGATCGGCGAATCGATCGCCTCCGGCGACGCCCCGTGCCGGACGAGCCACTCGCGCAGGTCGAGGTGATCGACCGCCCCGTAGCCGCGAACGGTCAAGCGGTCGGCGATGATCCCGCGAAGCATCGTTCCGAGGAGCTCGGTCAGCTCGGCGCTGCGACGCGCGGCCATGCCGCTGCCGGCCACCGCCCGAAGTCCCGTCCGGGCGCCCTGTAAAAGCTCCGCGCCGGGCGGGGTGGCGCGTCGTGCCAGCGCCGGATGGGTCGGCGACGAGGAGAGGACCACCCGCGGAGCCGCCACCGAGGGAGGATCCAGCGAGGTGCCGAACCGCCCCAGCAGCGCCAGGCCCCGTTCCAGGAAATCGGCCGAGGTCAGCTCGTCGGCGCCGGTCGCCGCCCCGGGCAGCCGGTCGTTCTCGGGAAACTGCGCGAGCCACAGCGGAGCGTCGGTCCCACCCGTTCGGCCGAGCCCGATCGTGCTCGCCGGGACGAACGCGTCGCGCCAGTCCTGAATCGGGCACCCCGGATCGGTGCGCGGGCGATCGAGCTCCTCGTAGCAGGAGCGAAGCAGCCGGAAGGCGTTGTCGTAGAAGCCGAGCCAGACATGCAGCCCGTGCTCCTCGATGCGCCCGTGCGGCCCACGCGATGACGCTCCCTTTCCGCCCAGTCGCCACCCCCGCTGATAGACCGTGACCTCCGGTCGCTCTCCGTCCGGGTCGCTGAGCCGCCAGGCCGCGGCCAGGCCGGCCATGCCGCCTCCGAGGATGACGACGCGCCGACGCATCAGCGGCGCGGCTCGCCGGAGAGCACCTGGCGGGCGGCGGCGAGCTCCGGGGGGCCGGCCCGGTCGCCAAACGCGTCCACGAGGCCGGCGAGCCGATCACACTCCTGACCACCGACGGCGCGACTCAAGGAAGTGCGCGCACGCAGCTCGAAGACGCGCGCACCCTGCTGCTCGGCGAGCTCGACGGCCCGCCGGAGCTCCTCCACGCCGGCGGCGTCCCCGGCCGCAAGCCTGGTCTCCCCGAGCACACGGGCTGTCTCCGCGCCCCAGTAGCCGGCGCCGGATCGCCTGCTGATCGCCTCGGCTTCGCGGAGTGCGGACCTTGCAGAATCAAGCTCACCGCCTTCGAGCTGGTACTTGGCGACCTCGGTGAGGAAGGCGGGCACCCATAGCTCCCCGCCCGCAATCCGCCACAGGGCCAGCGCCTGGGTGACCGCGTCGGCCTCGGCCGCCCCACCTTGTCGCAGGGTGGCGATCGTATTCTGCAGCTGTCCGTAAAGCGTGAAGAACATGAAGCCGTGCCGCTCCGCGAGCTCGAGCAGCTCGGCGACCTCGGCGTCGGCTGCCTCGTAGTCGCCGGCCAGCAGCTCGATCAGGCAGCCGTAGGCCTTCGCGTAGGCCATCGAGAACGGCCCCCACGGGAACGGCAGTCCGGCAGCCCGGCTCTCGGCACTGGCGATCGCGCCACGGGCGGCCACCGGGTCTCCGCTCAGATGGGTCGCCAGCGACAGCAGGGCCCAGGCGGCAACGGTCGGATCGTTGGGCAGCGGCCACCGCGAGGGCGTTCCCGCCTGCTGTGCGAAGTCGGAGTCCAGGTACGACTGGAGGTCGGCCACGGCGCCCGCGACGTCGCCGCGGAAGTAGCGATTGAAGGCGGTGAACAGCTCGTCGGGAGGTTCGTCGGGGCCGCCGGCGCCGATCCGCCGGCGCTCGACCGAGATCATCTCTTCGGCCCGACCGAGATCCCCCTTCAGCAGGTAGTAGGTCCACACCAGGATCAGGTCGGGGAGGTGCTCGGGCCCCGGCTCCAGCGCCCGGTAGAGCTCGAAGCAGCGCTCATGCTCATAAACCGCCTGCGGTGCGGTGTAGCCCAGCGTCGCCACCATCGAGAAGCCGAGCGCCCGCCGGACGGTCAGCTCCAAGGTCAGCCGCTCCTGCTCCTCAGCGATCTCGCTCACCAGCTCGAGGGCGTGGTCGAGGATCTCGGTCGCCTCCGCGAAGGCCCCCTGCGACTGGGCGAACCCGGCCGCCTGCACGTAGGCCGCGATCGCTTCGCCGGTGCGGCCGGCGTGCTCGAGGTGCTGCGCCAACCGTCCGGCGTCGGCCGACTGATCTCCCTCGAGCCGCTGACGCAAGGCGTCCGCAATCCGCCCGTGCCGCTGCACCCGAACCGATCTGAGCTGGGTGTCGTAGGCCAGCTCCCGGAGCAGGTGGTGACGGAATCGATAGGTCGACGCGTCGCCCTCGTCCGCCTCCAGCAGGCCCGCCGCGACGAGCCCGTCGAGACCCGCCTGGAGCTCCTCGGTCGGAATGTCCGCGACCTCCCCGAGCAGGTCCTGGCGGACCTCTTGACCGATGCAGGCGACCGTCTGGACGAGGCCGAGATCGACCCCCGGGGCCGCGAGCCGGGCCAGCAGCGGGTCGAGCAGGGCCGGCGGGATCGCGGTGCGTTCTCTGGCCAGCCTGGGGACGGGGGTATCGCTCGGCTGGCCTTCCACACGGAGCAGCTCCTCGAAGAACAGGGGCACCCCGTCGCTGCGACGGACCAACTTCTCGACCTGCGCTGCTGCCAGTCGCTGCGCTGCCGGCGAGGCGGCGGCGATCTGATCGAGGTCGGAGGCGGCCAGCGGCCCAAGGTCGAGCACCTCGACCGACCCCCACGGGAGCTCGAAGTCGCTGCGACCGGTCAGCAGCACCAGCGTTCGGGGGGTGCGGCGGGAGATCAGCCGGTCCAGCAGCTCGATCGTGGAAGGGTCGGCCCACTGAAGATCGTCGACGATCAGCGCGAGCGCGGAACGGACCGCTTCGGCCTCGACCCACTCGACGAGGGCCGTGAGGGTCGCCTCGCGCAGCCTCTGACCGTCGAGCTCGGGGGCAGGGGACTCTGGCCCAGGGGGAATGCCCAGCAGCGCCGCGAACAGCGGCAGGTGGTGCTCGAGGCCCGATTTCGCGAGCGTCTTGCGCAGAGGCGGCACGGCCTCGGAGAGGTCGGCGGCGAGGTTGATCCCGCACACGGCGGCGAGCAGCCGGCGGGCGGGGTACAGGTGACTGGTTGCGTGAAACGTCGAGCATCGAAGGGGGAGCACGGCGCCCTGCCCGGCGATCACGACCGCCCGCAGCTCGTCCACCAAGCGGGACTTGCCGATCCCGGGCTCACCCCGGATTGCTGCAGCACCGAAGCCTCCCTCGGCGACCTCCCGCCAGAGCGCGCTGAGACGCCTGAGCTCCTCGGAGCGGTCGACGAACGGGCTCAGCTCTCGCTGGACGTCGAGCGGGCCTGCCCCCGCCTCGGCGATCACCTCAAAGGCGTCGACCGGATGGGAAACCCCGCGCAGCTCGAGGCTTCCCAGAGGTTGGAGGACGAAGTGCTCACTCACCAGCCGCTGGGTGTCGCCGCTGATCACGAGCGTTCCGGGCCGGGCGCTGTCCTGAAGGCGGGCCGCGACATTGGGCGCCTCGCCGACCACGGCATCGCGTTCGGGGCTCCCCGGCGGGCCCATGTCGGCGCGCACCACCATCCCCGTGTGGATCGCGGTCCGCACCGCGAGGTCGAGTCCGTGACGTTGCCTGGCGTCCGCGGCGAGATCGCGGAGCGCGGCGAGCAGGTCGAGTCCCGCTTGGACCGCCCGCCGGGCATCGTCCTCGTGGGGGGTCGGGTAGCCGAAGTAGGCGAGCAGCCCGTCGCCGATGTACTTGGCGACATGGCCCTCGTAGCGGCGCACGACCGCGTTCGTCGTCGTCTGAAAGGCGCGAAGGACCTCGCGGATGACCTCGGCGTCGTGTTCGGCGGCGAGCGTCGTCGAGCCCACCACGTCGCAGAACATCACGGTGAGTTGGCGCCACTCGCCCTCCTCCGCGACCGCGGATCGGCTGTCCTCGAGCAGTCGCTTCGCCGTTTCGTTGCCCGGATCCAGTGCGAGCACGGACTCGGCGAGCGCGCGCACCGCGGGCCAGTCGTGCTGACCGGCCGCTTCGTGGGCGTCGTCGAGTAGGTCACCCACCCGGCCCTCGAAGCGATCATCTCGCACGATGACCCCTGCTCAGGTGGAGTCGCCGACCACGTAGACGCCGATCCTGTCCACCAGGCACGTGCCGCCGGGCGAGCAGAGCGAGCCGGTGTAGGTGCCGCTCGGTGTGCCCGGCGGCGCCTGGATCCGCACGCACACCTCGGTTTCCTCGCCGGCGTCAACCCGAGGAGGCAGGACGGTTATCGCCTCGGGCGGGAGCTTGTGCTCGTCCCAACCGGCGAATTCATCGGAGTGCAACTCCGTTGCTGCCGGCTGTGCCGGGACGACGACCGTCTCCTCGTTGAATCCGGTGCGGCCGCTCTCGACCGCGGGCAGGTCCAACCAGCTCACTCCAATCGCGTTGCCCGCCTCGATCCAAGCCCGCGCCGCGACCGCCCACGCGCGCACGGCGGCCGTGACCAGGTCGTCGAGCCGGTCAGCCATCAGTCGTCGCCGTCGTCCGAGTCGGTTTGGCCCGAGTCGGTTGGCCCAGAGTCCTGAGTATCGTCGGCGGCCTTCGCGAGGCTCTTCAGGACCTCGTTGTAGGTGTTCCATGCCCTGGCGGTGTCTGCGGCGGCCTGGGCGTAGGTCCTGGCGGTCAATTGCATCCAGGTCCCGGCGTCGGCGGGGGCGTCCCCGGTGAACTGGGTGGCCGCCTCCTTGGCGAGTTTGGCGTAGGCGTCGACCGACTCCTGCGTCGCTTTGGCGGCTTCCTCGATTACCTTCTCGAGCTTGTCTGCCATCGTGGTTCCTCCCCCGTTGGGTGGTGCCCCGCCGTCGTCCGGACAGCCGACGGCGGCGGCGATGACCAGGTCGGTCCAGAAAGTGTCGCAGGCAATCGTCGGCCAGGACGCAAGCACCGGTTCCTTGAACAGGATCGCCTTCTTGGCGCTGACCCGGGTCCTTCCCTGCTGGGTCCCGCTGGTCACCCGCCGGAGGTCGAGGGCGCCCTCGTCCACGGCGATTTCAGGCGTCTCCGCGAGCAGCACGTAGTCCAGATGCACCCAGTCGGGGTCGGTTCCGGCTTCGCGCGTGTGGGTGAATCGGAGCGGAGTCACGAGTCTCTTTCCACCCCAGAAGTCGACCGTCTCGACCAGGTCGCGGCGCCAACCGCTCGGACCGTCTTCGTTGACGGCCCCGGGGCCGTCCCACAGCGTCATCTCGTGCTGGTAGGAGCTGCACTCGTGCCAACGGGTCGGATCACAGAAATGGCGCAGATCTCCCGGCGTGGCATCGGTATGGAATTCGACCGTCACCCCAACGGCCTGGTAGCTCCCTTTGACCACGACCTCCGTGTCGTTGCACTGCGGCTTGTCGATCTCGGCCTGCGTGAGCCGCAGGGGAACGGCGGTCTGGCCGGCGAATACCTGCCAGGCCTCGCCGGCAGAGGTGGCCTCCGGCAACCGGCTCACGGCCTCCAGCGCACCCCGAACCGTCGAAACCGAAGCGTCGACGTCCGTCCCGGGTACGGCCGCGCGTTCGACGAGCGCCGTCAGGAGCGCATTGAGCGCGGCGTCATTCGCCCGGAGAGCCTCACCGCGCCGGCGGGCGAGTTTGACCAGGGAGTCGAGCAGGGACAGGCGGGGGACGCGCAGGGTGCCGTCTTCGACCGCCCCGGCGAGCGTCCGCATGGCCTCGTCGGGCCCGCGAAGGCGAAGTCCGGCGCGCGCATCCTCTCTGAGGTTGGCCGTGAAGGCGTTGAGCGCGGCGACCTCCGAAGCCTGAATTCGGCGCTGCGCGACTCGCTGCTTCTCGGTCCTGCGC
>DASUUD010000020.1:0-3673 GCA_036374255.1 Solirubrobacterales bacterium
CGGAGCCCTACAAGGGCAAGGGAATTCGCTACCGCGACGAGCACGTCGCCCGCAAGGTGGGCAAGCGGGCCTGATGTCGGACTTCGCGAAAAGGAGCGGACGATGACGGTCGTCACGAAGCGACAGCGACGGCTGCGCCGCCGCCGGCGCGTCCGCGCCCGTGTGGTCGGCACCGCAGAGCGTCCGCGCCTCTCGGTCTACCGCTCGAACCGCGGGATCTTCGCGCAGCTCGTCGACGACCAGGCGGGCCACACGGTGGCGGCGGTCAACTGGATCGAGCCGGAGCTGCGCAAGATGCGGGCCGGCGAGCAGGCCAAGCGGGCGGGCGGACTGCTGGCCGAGCGCGCCAAGGCGGCGGGGGTGGAGGCCTGCGTCTTCGACCGCGGCGGCTACCAGTTTCACGGCCGGGTGAAGGCTCTGGCCGAAGGCGCCCGCGAGGGAGGCCTGAAGTTCTAACCGCTACGGTGAGCGATTCGCGATGAAGGGCATGGACACGACAAACGTGGAGACGGTGAGCCCGCGGGGGCTCGATCTCCAGGAGCGCGTGATCGAGATCAACCGCGTCGCCAAGGTCGTCAAGGGTGGCCGCCGCTTCTCGTTCACGGCGCTGGTCGCGGTCGGCGATGAAGAGGGCGTCGTGGGAATCGGCTACGGCAAGGCCCGCGAGGTCCCGCTGGCCATCCAGAAGGCGGTCGAGAACGCCCGCAAGAGCCTGATCCGCGTCCCCAAATACGGCCAGACCCTCACCCACAAGATCGTGGGGCGCTACGGCGCGGGCCACGTCGTCTTGCGGCCCGCCAGTCCCGGCACCGGCGTGATCGCCGGCGGCGGCGTGCGCGCGGTGCTCGAGCTGGGCGGCGTCCGCGACGTCCTCACCAAGAGCATCGGGACGCAGAATCCGATCAACCTGGTCAAGGCGACCATGGACGGGCTGGTGCGCCTGCGGCGGCCTGAGGAGGTTGCTGAGCTGCGGGGGCTGACGGTCTCTCAGGTGCTTGGAGTGCAGAAGGCTGAGGCCGCGACGACTGTCGAGGGTTTAGACGCCTCGGCCGCGGGTCCTGCCGCGGATGAGGGGTCCTCGTCCTCGGAACCTGCGGGCAAGGACCCCTCATCCGCGCCACCCGCGGAAGAGGCGTCTGAGTCCACAGAGGCACCGGCCACAGGCTCTGGAGCCCCAGCCGCGGAGGCCGAGGCTCCGCAAGCTGAGCAAGCTCAGGCCGACGAGGCGCAGCAGCCAGCTGAGCAAGCTGCTGGCGAGGGACAGGCCGCTGAGGCGGATGCGCCGGCGGAGGAGGCCAAGCCTGAGGAGGGCGAGGGCTCGTGAGCGCTGTGAAGATCAAGCAGGTGAGGTCCGCGAACGGGAGCAATCCGAAGCAGAAAGCGACGCTCAGCGCGCTGGGACTGGGGCGGATCGGCAAATCCGTGGAGCGGAAGGACTCGCCGCAGCTGCAGGGGCAGATCCGGGTCGTCTCGCACCTGGTCGAGGTGGACGGTGGCTGAGAAAGCAAAGAAATCGAAAGCCGCGAAGGAGAAGGCCGTCGACAAGGGCGGCCGGCCCGAGCGGGTCGGCCTGCACAACCTGAAGCCGAAGCCGGGGTCGCGCCGGCCGCGCCGCCGCCTCGGGCGCGGCGAGGGCAGCGGCCTGGGCAAGACCTCGGGCCGCGGGCAGAAAGGCTACGGCTCGCGCTCGGGCGCGAAAAAGAAGGCGGGCTACGAGGGCGGCCAGAACCCGATCCACATGCGGATGCGAAAGCTGCGCGGCCCGCACATGAAGAAGTCGATGCCCTTCGAGAACTTCCGCACCGCGACGCAGCCGGTCAACGTCGGCGACCTCGAGGAGCGCTTCGAGGCCGGCGCCGAGGTGAACCCCGCCTCACTGAGGGAGAAGGGGCTCGCCAAGCGCTCGGACCCGGTCAAGATCCTCGCCCGGGGCGATATCTCCAAGAAGCTCGAGGTCCACGCTCACGGCTTCAGCGCAGCGGCGCGGGAGAAGATCGAGTCCGCCGGCGGTTCCTGCCACACTCTGGAGCCCTAATGCTGAGGACAATCGCGAACGCGTTCAGCGTGGCCGATATCCGCAAGAAGCTCGCCTTCACCGCGGCGATGCTGCTGCTGTACCGGCTCGGGGCCTTCATCCCCGCGCCCGGCGTCGACATCGACGCGCTCAAGGACATTCAGGGCAACTTCAGCGAAGGCAACATCCTCGGCTTCCTCAACCTCTTCTCGGGCGGCGGGCTCGAACGGCTTTCGCTGTTCGCGCTGGGCATCATGCCCTACATCACCTCCTCGATCATCCTGCAGCTGCTCACGGTGGTCGTTCCCTCGCTGGAGAAACTGCAGAAGGAAGGCGAGGTGGGCCAGCAGAAGATCACCCAGTACACCCGCTACCTGACGGTGGGGCTGGCCTTCGGTCAGTCCTTCGGCTACGTCTTCCTCTTCCGCTCCTTCGGGCAGACCGCCGGCAGCGACGTGGTCGGAACGCTGACCGGCGGCCGGGTGCTCCTGATCGTCACCTCCCTCACCGCCGGCTGCACGCTGCTGATGTGGCTGGGCGAGCTGATCACCCAGCGCGGGATCGGCAACGGGATCTCGCTGATGATCTTCGCCTCCATCGTCGCCGGCCTGCCCGGCGGCATCGTGTCCTGGTGGACCACCCCCGACCCGGTCTTCAAAGTGATGATGCCGTTCATCGCGCTCGCGGTGGTGGTCGCCATCGTCTACGTGCAGGAGGGGCAGCGCCGCATCCCGGTCCAGTACGCGAAGCGGGTCGTGGGGCGGAAAATGACCTCCGGAGGCTCCACCTACCTGCCGCTGAGGGTCAACATGGCGGGGGTGATCCCGGTCATCTTCGCTGCCTCGATCATGGCCTTCCCGCCGACCGTCGGTCAGCTCCTCAACACGCCCGCGGCGCTCGACTTCGCAGCCTTCTTCAGCCCCAACGGCTGGGCCTACGTGGCGGGCGAGGTCTTCTTCATCATCATCTTCACCTACTTCTACACCGCCGTCACCTTCAACCCCGTCGACCAGGCCGACAACCTGAAGAAATACGGAGGGTTCATACCGGGGGTGAGACCGGGCCGGCCGACGGCCGAATACCTGGATCGTGTCCTCTCCCGGCTCACCTTCCCGGGCGCCCTCTACCTGGGTGCGGTGGCGGCGCTGCCGACCATCCTGATCAGCCAGACCGCGGCAACCTTCTTCTTCGGCGGAACCTCGATCCTGATCGTCGTCGGCGTGGCGCTGGACACGGTCAAGCAGCTCGAGGCGCAGTTGATGATGAGGAACTACGAGGGATTCCTGAAATAGCTGAGCTGAATCTCGTACTTCTAGGCCCCCCCGGCAGCGGCAAGGGAACCCAGGGCGAGCGCCTGCAGGAAGACCTGCGCCTGCCCTACTACGCGACCGGGGACATCCTGCGGGCGGCGGTTCGCGACGAAACGGACCTGGGGCGCGCCGCGAAGGAATACATGGACCGTGGCGATCTCGTCCCCGACGAGGTGATCGTCGGGGCGATCGGGGAGCGTATCGATTCGCCCGAGGCGGCCGACGGCTTCATCCTCGACGGCTTCCCCCGCACCGTCCCGCAGGCCGAGGCGCTCGCCGCGAAGCTCACCGAGCTGGGACGGGGGCTGACCGGGGTGCTTTTGATCGACGTCGAGGACGAGGAGGTCGT
>DASUUD010000021.1:0-2419 GCA_036374255.1 Solirubrobacterales bacterium
CACCGCCCGCGCCCTGCGGGGGCCCTTCGACTACCGCCTGCCCGAGCGGATGGCCGACCTCGCGGTCGGCAGCGTCGTGCGGATCCCCTTCGGCCGCCGCCGCGCGCTCGGCGTAGTGGTGGAGCTGGCCGAGACCTCGGAGCTGGCGCCCGAGCGCCTCGCCGAGCCGCTGGAGGCTCTGGAGGCCGGCGTCCGGCCCGAGCTGGTGCGCCTCGGACTCTGGGTCGCCCGCGAGTACTGCTCGACCCCGGCCCGCGGCCTGGGGCTCGTCCTTCCTCCTGGAACGGGGCCGGCTGGGCAGCGCGTCCGCGCGCGGACCGAGCTGCGGGTGGCGCTCGCAGCGGCCGGGGAGGAGGCGTTGGCCGCCGGGGAGCGCCTGGGAGCGCGCCAGCGCGCGGCGCTCGAGGCGCTCAGGTCGGGCGAGATGTCGGCCGCCGAGCTAGCCGCCGAGGTCGGCGCGGATCGGGGGGTCCTTCGCCGGCTCGAGCGCCGTGCGCTGATCGTGACCCGGACGAGCGGGGTCAGCCGCCGCCCGCAGCACCCTCGGGTTGGCGCCGAAGCGGGGCGGCCGAGACTGAGGCCGGAGCAGGAGAGGGCCGTCTCGGAGATCGTGGCGGCACTGGACGGGGAGCCCTCGGCACCGCGGGAGCTGCTCCTGCACGGAGTCACCGGCTCGGGGAAGACCGAGGTCTACCTCGCCGCGGTCGAGGCGGCGCTGGCGCGAGGCCGCGGGACGATCGTGCTCGTCCCGGAGATCGGCCTGGCGCCGCAGGTCGTGGCGAGGTTCCGGGCGCGACTCGGGGACCGGTTCGCGGTTCTTCATTCGGCGCTTTCGCCGGGCGAGCGCTACGACGAGTGGCGGAGGCTGCGGGAGGGTGAGGCGAGCGTCTGCGTGGGACCCCGGTCGGCGGTCTTCGCCCCCGTCCGAGACCTCGGTCTGGTCGTGATCGACGAGGAGCACGACGCCTCCTACAAGCAGGAGGGCGACCCGTCTTACGACGCCCGCGCGGTGGCCCGTCACCGCGCCGCGGAGAGGGGCGCGGTGCTGGTCGCCGGCACGGCGACGCCGCGGCCGGAGTCCTGGCTGGAGCTGCCGCGGGTCGAGCTGCCCCGGCGGGTGGACGGGCGCCCCATGCCGCCGGTGGAGGTAATCGACGCGCGCGGCGCGGACCCTCGCTCCGGCCCGCTCCACCCGAGCACCTGGGCAGCTCTCGAGGAGGTGCGGAGCAGCGGATCGAAGGCGATTGTGATGGTCAACCGGCGCGGATTCTCGCCCTGGCTCATCTGCCGGGGCTGCGGTCAACACTGGTCCTGTCCCAACTGCGACGTCTCCATGATCGTCCACCGGAACGCCGGACGCCTGGTCTGCCATCACTGCGCCCACTCCGAGTCGCTACCCCGCGCCTGCCCGGATTGCGGATCGACGACGCTCTCCCAGGTCGGGGCCGGAACCGAGCAGGTCGAGGCGCTGCTGGCCGAACGGCTCGACCCGATGCCGGTCCTGCGGCTCGATTCGGACACCGCCACCGGACGTGGCGCCCACGCCCGAATCCTGGCCGACTTCGGCGAGGCGGAGAGCGCGATCCTGGTGGGAACCCAGATGGTCGCCAAGGGCCACGACTTCCCGGAGGTGACGCTGAGCGCGATCCTCGACGCCGACGCGACCCTGCGCTTCCCCGACTTCCGCGCTGCGGAGCGGACCTTCGCGATGGTCGCCCAGCTGGCGGGGCGCAGCGGGCGGGGCGCAGCGGGCGGGAGGGTGGTCGTGCAGACGCTCGCACCGAGCGCGCCGGCGATCGCCAGGGCGGCCCAGCATGACTCGCCGGGCTTCCTCGGCGAAGAGATCGAGCGCCGCCGCGGGCTCCGCTACCCGCCCTTCGCGCACCTGATCAGGATCGTGCTGCGATCCGAGAACGAGGCGCGCCTCGATCAGCTCGCCGCCCGCCTCGCCGACGCCGTCTCGGCCGCCCTGCCGGAGGGCACCGAGCTGCTCGGCCCGGCGCCGATGTTCAGGGTGCGCAACCGGCACCGCCGGCGCCTGATGACCAAGGCGGATGACCGCGAGGCGACGATCGCCGCGGTCCACGGCGCGGTCGAGCGGCTCGCCTCCGAGCGGGCGCTGCGCGACGTCGCGGTCTCGGTCGACGTCGATCCGCAGTAAAGCGGTCCTGGCGCGCTGAGCCGATCCATACAATCGATTCCGTGAGCGATGAGCAGGCAGTCAGGCCCGAGGACGGCGAGCGCGAGCAGCTCGAAGCCGAACTGCTCGAGCGCCGCGATGCGGCGCTCGCTCAGGTGGTCAAGTTCGGCGACCCGGTCTTGAAGAGCAGGGCCTCGCCCGTCACAGAGCTCGGATCGCGGCTTCGCGCCGAGGTCGAGCGGATGATCGGGATCATGAAAGACGGGATGGGCGTCGGGC
>DASUUD010000022.1:0-6357 GCA_036374255.1 Solirubrobacterales bacterium
CGGGCTCGCCACCGCCCTCTTCCTGTCGCTGCGCCTGCCGCAGCCGCTGCTGCTGGAGGGAGAGGCGGGAGTGGGAAAGACCGAGGCCGCGAAGTCCCTCGCTTTGGCGCTGGACACGAAGCTGATCCGGCTTCAGTGCTATGAGGGGATCGACGTCTCCGAGGCCCTGTATGAGTGGAACTACCCGCGGCAGCTGCTGAGGATCCGCTCGACCGAGTCGGCCGGCGCCGAGGTCGCCGAGGAGGAGCTCTTCGGCAGGGAGTTCCTGACTCCCCGGCCCCTGCTCGAGGCGATCGAGCATCCAGGTCCGTTGCCCGCGGTTCTGCTGGTCGACGAGCTCGATCGGGCCGACGACGATTTCGAGGCCTTCCTTTTCGAGATGTTGGGCGAGTCCAGCGTGACGATCCCCGAGATCGGCACGATCCGCGCCACGCATCCACCGGCGGTGATCCTCACCTCGAACCGCACCAGGGATCTCCACGACGCGCTCAAGCGCCGCTGCCTCTATCACTGGATCGACTACCCGAGTCCCGAGCGCGAGGTGGAGATCGTGCGCCGCCGGGTGCCCGGAAGGGTGGACGACCTGGCCTCGGAGGCGGCCCAGGCGGTCCGCCGACTTCGCCAGAGCGACGTGCAGAAGCCGCCCGGCATCGCCGAGACGATCGACTGGGTCGCCGCCCTGGAGATGCTGGGGGTCGATCACCTCGACTCCGCGGCGGCGGCGCGCACGCTCGGGTCGGTGCTCAAGTACCGCGATGACCAGGAGCAGATAGTCGAGCAGGGTCTCGATTGGCTGGTGGGCTCCGATGCATGACGTGATGGAGGTCGTCGACGGTTGGGTCAAGGGCGGTAGCGAGGTTGCCCTGGCAACCGTCGTGGACACCAAGAAGTCCGCCCCCCAGCCGCCCGGGACCAAGATGGCCGTCGATGACGGGGGGAGCCTGATCGGCGCCGTCTCGGGTGGCTGCGTCGAGGGCGCCGTGGTTCAGGTCGCAGAGGGGGTGCTGAGGGGGGACGATCCCGCGCTTTTGCACTACGGGATCGCCGACGAGGAAGCCTTCGACGTGGGGCTGCCGTGCGGCGGAGAGATCTCGATCTGGGTCGAGGCCTACGACGATTCCGGGCTCCAGGGGCGCTTCGCCGCGCTGGACCGGGAGGGGAGGAGGGCGGCCCTGGTCACCGTGCTCGAGGGTCCGGGGAAGGTCGGCGCGAAGCTGCTGGTTCAAGATGACGGCGAGCAGGAGGGGACGCTGGGGGATCCGGGGCTGGACGCGGCCGCGGTCGGGCTGGCCCGCAGCGCGATGTGGTCCGAGCGCAGTGAGCTTCACGAGCACGAGGGAAGCAAGCTGTTCGTCGACGTCGTAGCCCCCCCGCCGCGCCTGATCATCTTCGGGGCGGTCGACTTCGCTGCCCAGCTGGCGGCCTTCGCCCGCCTGGCGGGTTGGCGCGCGTTCGTCGTCGACCCGCGCAGGCGATTCGCGACCGCCGACCGCTTCCCCGACGCAGAGCAGGTGATCGCCGAGTGGCCGGACAGGGCGTTCGAGCAGCTCGGCGGAATCGACCGGGCGACCTCGATCGCTGTTCTCACCCATGACCCGAAGCTCGACGACGCGGTGCTCAAGATCGCCCTCCGCTCGGACGCCCAGTACATCGGGGCGATGGGGAGCCGCAGGGCTCAGCAGAAGCGCCGGGAGCGGCTGCTCGCAGAGGGGTTGACCGACGAGGAGCTGTCCCGCCTCTCGGCGCCGATCGGCCTCGACATCGGCGCCCTGTCGGCTGAGGAGACGGCGATCTCGATCCTGGGGGAGATCACCGCGCTCCGCCGAGGCCGAGAGGGCGGCCGTCTGATCACATCCAAAGGCCGGATTCACGATGCCGCCCGGGATCAGGCGCGGGCGACCGGCACGGCGGCGACCTAGCCTCGCGTCGGCATCTGAGGGGCCCCCTGGATCCGTCTTCGGCCAGCCCCTCGATGACGCCCTTCCGAGAAGGGCGAGAAAGGGGCGAAAGCGGCGCCGAGCAGGGGCTTCGGTGAACGCGAAAAGCCCGCCTTTCCCCGCGCACCGCTGAGATCTCGGCCCCCGGGTAGTGGTTCTCACGGTGAAACGGCATACCGCGAGGACGGCGACGCTCACCTTCGCTGCGATCTTGGCGATCGCGGGGGCGCTCGCCTACGTTACCGCGCCCCCGAAGGGCCTGGACGGCTATCGAGAGCGAGCCGCGGCAACGGCGGAGACGCTGGCCTCGCAGGTGGAGACGGCCTCGCTGTGGGTCCAGGTTCAGGCCGACGGGAAGGCGACCACTGCCGCGACTCTGGTTGGCCTCGAGGAGGCCGCGGAAGATGGGAGGGCGGCGGCAACCACCTTCGAAGGCTATGAGCCCCCGACGGAGGCCGTCACGCTGCGGGGGAGGTTCGCGTCCCTCGCCGCCGAGCAGGAGCGCTGGCTGGATCTGCCCGCGCTGAGCGCCCCGCTCAGCGGGCTCGCCGAGGAATGGACTCGTTTCGAGGAGCGAGCCGAGCCGTGAAGCAGGCCTTCGCCTTCACCCTCGGAACCCTGTCGGCGATCGGCGGCTTCATCGACATCGGAGACCTCGTGGCCGACGCTCAGGTCGGAGCGCGTTTTGGCCTTCGCTTGGCCTGGGTCACCCTGTTCTCGGTCGCGGGAATCATGTGCTTCTCGGAGATGGCGGGCCGGATCGCGATCAAGACCCAGCGCCCGGCGCTGGCGCTGGCGCGATCCCGGCTCGGTCCCCGGTTCGGGCTCTTCGGCCTCATCGGCTCGCTGCTCGTCACCGGCCTGCTGGTGATGGCCGAGCTCGCAGGCGTGGCCCTCGCCCTGCAACTCGCGACGAGCATCAACTATCTGCTCTGGGTGCCGGTCGCGGCACTATTCGTCCTGATAGTCGTCTGGCGGCTCCCGTTCGAGACGATGGAGCGCCTTTACGGGGTCCTCGGCCTGACGATGCTCGTCTTCGTCGTCGCGGTCTTCCAGCTCGACCCCAACTGGCCGAACATGGCGCAGTCGGCGACGACTATTGCCCCGACGGCATCCGAGAGCTGGGCGACCTACCTGTTCTTCGTGGTCGCCCTGATCGGTGCCCAGATGACTCCCTACGAGATGTTCTTCTTCTCCTCCGGCGCGGTCGACCACCGCTGGCGACCCAGGGACCTGTGGGAGATGCGGGTCAACGTAATCGTCGGCTTCCCGCTGGGAGGCCTGCTCGCGGTGGCGATCCAAGCCACCGCCTTCCTGGTCCTCTTCGAGCCGGGCATAGCCGTGGAGCACCTCTCACAGACGGCGCTGCCGGTCGCGGTCGCGCTCGGAAAGGCCGGCCTGATCGTCGCGATCGTCGGGATCTTCGCGGCGACCTTCGGGGCGACCCTCGAGACGCTCTTCTCGACCAGCTACGACGTCGCCCAGTACTTCGGCTGGTCCTACGGCAAGCTCCAGCCGCCGGCTCGGGCGTCCCGATTCGTAACGACGATGCTGGCGATGCTGTTCGGGGCGACCGCACTGGCGCTGACCACGATCAATCCGATCACGGTGACGATCGTGGCCGTCGTCTGCAGTGCCTCGCTGCTCCCCTTCCTCTTCCTGCCGGTGCTGCTCGTCGCAAACGACCGCGAGCTGATGGGAGAGATGGCGAACGGCAAGCTCTCGAACGCGGTGGGAACCGCGACCCTGGTCCTTTCCTGCGTCGTCTCGACACTTGCCTTCCCGCTCCTGATTCTCACCAAGGGAGGGACGGTTTGAGCCGCCTCGTCAGCGCACGTATCGCGCTCCTCGACAACCAGATCGTCGATTGCCATCGCCTGCCGATCGGGCGCGCCGACGACCTGGAGATCGAGCTCGGCGGCGGCGTGCCTCGGATTACCGCGCTGCTGATCGGCTCTCAGCCTCTGGGAGATCGGATCGGCGGCCACCTGGGGAGGGCGATGGCAGCCGTGTCCGCACGCCTCCGTCGTGGCGCCGAAGATGACGGACCGCCGGCCATCCCCGTCTCCTCTATCCGCGACCTCGAGCCCCTGATCGAACTCGACCTGGAGCTCGATGACCTGCCAAACGTGGCTGCCCTCGAGCAGTGGCTCGCAGCGCATTTCGTGGAGCGCCTTCCGGGGAGCGGAGATGCGAGCGAGTGAGCTGATTGGATCTCAGGTCGTCGACGAGCGCGATCGGCCGGTCGGGCTCGTGCGCGATATGCGAGTCGAGGTCGAGGGCGCCGACATGCCGTCGGCCTTCCCGATCATCGGGCTGGTCGTCGGGCCTCCCGGACTGCGCTCCGCCGCCGCGCACGCCTGGGGCTATGCGGAGGGGCGAGCCGCCGGCCCGGCGGTATTTCGCCGGCTGCTCGAGCCGGCACTTCAGCACTCGCTTTTCGTCCCCGCCGACCACGTTCTCGACTGGGGCCCTGGAGCCGTACGAATCCGCGAAAACGGCCGCGACCGCTCCTCGGACGCCGGGGGCCTTCGATGACCAAGGGAGAGGCGCTCTTGATCGGCTGGACTCTTCTGGCTGTTCTCCTCGCGACCCTCGCGTTGCTCGCCCGCCGGCGCTGACCGGGCGCACCTCTTTGCGTGCTGTCATTTATTCCCCAGGAGGGATTCCGCTCGATCGACCTGACTGCGGCGGATCCCCGTTCAACCGACCGTGCCGAGCCCGATCTCAGCATCGCGTCGTTCACCCATACTCGTTCGGCGAGGACTCCTGTGGGCCCGTGAAGCGGCGCGCCAGCTTTCGCGCCCCGCTGCCGCTGGGCCGTGGCGCCGGGACGGCCCGCTCACGCAGACTGGTGGTTCGTGGCCTGCGGGGCTAGATGACTTCCCTCACCTCCGGCCGGTCCTCGGACCCAGCTCTTCGCTTGCACGGTCACCCGGGGTCGGCTCGGTTCGAAAGCGAGATAGTCGACGCGGTCGTCTGCGGTGCCCTGCGCACCGACCTCGGCTTCGAATAGCTGGGGCCCGGGTCCGTCGGCCTCCACGAGGACGACGCCATCCGAGTCGATCGCGCGGCTGCCGCCCACGAAGTCGAAGCCGCTCTCATGGCCGACGCGGTTGACATAGAGGTGCGGAACCCGGTTCTCGAGCGCCCTTGCCGTCGTGTGGATCAGGTGTTCGCGCTTGAACGGCTCCATGTTGGCCGCCACCGTGACCAGCAGATCCGCCCCGGCCACGGCCGCTGCCCGCGCCAACTCCGGGAACTCGATGTCGAAGCAGATCAGTGGAGCCACGGAACGGCCGGCCAGCTCGACGACCAGGAGGCACTCGCCAGGGGCGAAGGCGTCGGCCTCGGCCCCGAACAGCTGAGACTTGCGATAGGTGGCCACGTGCTCCCCGGCGGAGTCGAAGCAGGCAGCCGCGTTGCGGAACTTGGTGCCGTCGCGCTCGACGAAGCCGACGATCGCCGCCGTGCCCGCGGCGGCGCATGCGGTGGCGATCACGCCCAGCTCCAGACCGTCGACCTCGCACGCGACAGCCTCCATGTCCTCCAGCCGGTAGCCGCTGAGGAACAGCTCGGGGAAGACGGCGAGGTCGACCTCGGGATGCTCGCGGATCGCCGCCGCAGCCTGCGCCGCGTTTTCCGCCAAGGCGCCCGGCTCCGGGTCGAGCTGGGCGAGCAGCGCCCGCATCCCTAGACGCTTGCGCCCGCGTGGAAGGCCATCGCCTCGGCGGCAACCCTCACCCCCATCAGGCTGGTCGCCGGGGTGGCCTCGAGGCTGGGAGCCACCTCGACCACGTCAGCCCCAAGGAGGCCCCCCGCCGCGATCCCCCGGACCAGCTCGATCGCCTCGCGGCTGGTCAGGCCCCCCGGGGTCGGGCAGCATGTGGCGGCGCCGTGGGCGGCGTCGAGGGAGTCGACATCGAACGAGAGGTAGACGCCGTCGGTGCCGTCTCTCGCCACCTTGACTGCCTGCTCGACCGCCCAGGCGGTCCCCTTCTCCCAGATTTCCTCCAGCCAGATCACCCTGATGCCTCGCTCGCGGCAGTACTCGATCTCGGTCCGCGGGTTCATCCACCCGGACATTCCGATCAGGACCATCCGCTCGGGGTCGAAGCCGGCGTCGACCGCGCGGGTGACCGGGCAGCAGTGGTTGAGCACCTCACCGCCGACGTCGGGTGCCGTGTCAAGGTGGGTGTCGATCAGGATGAAGCCCGGGTTCTCGACGTGCTCCCGCACCGCCCAGGCCGCCGGTATCGTGATCGAGTGGTCGCCGCCCAGGGTGACCGGCAGCGCTTCCGCATCGAGGATCGCCAGCAGATCTGTTTTCGCGCGCTCGAACGTCACCGCGGGGTTGGCGAGCGCCATGTCGCAGTCCCCGCAGTCGACCGGCGAGAGCGCCTCGGCCAGGTCGAAGTCG
>DASUUD010000023.1:0-2770 GCA_036374255.1 Solirubrobacterales bacterium
ACTCGTCAATCAACCACAAGCATACCTCCCGGCGGCAGCGCAGCTCGGCGGCAGGGCGGCTCGGGGACCGGCCCCAGGGCACCTCCCGCTCGGACAAGCGCCTCGCCAATTGGCTCGGCGCTTTGAGTATCCGCCCGCTCGGGAGGTGCCCTGGGGCCGGCCGCACGACACGCTGACGGCGCTGACTGGCGAGGTGCTTGTCCGGAGGGGAGGCACCCCGCGCCCCCCGCACCCGTAGAGCGGGGATACCCTGATCGACCCAGTGAAGCTGATCATCCAGATCCCCTGCCTCAACGAGGAGCAGACCCTGCAGGCGACGATCGCCGACCTTCCCAGGCAGATCGACGGGGTGGACGAGATCGAGCTGCTGGTCGTCGACGACGGCTCGACCGACCGCACCGTGCAGGTGGCGCGGGAGAGCGGGGTCCACCACATCGTCCGCCTGACCAACCACAGGGGCCTGGCGGCGGCCTTCCAAGCGGGACTCGACGCATGCCTGAAGCTCGGGGCCGACGTCATCGTCAACACCGACGCCGACAACCAGTACCGCGGGGCCGATGTGGCGAAGCTCGTGGCCCCGATCCTCTCCGGGGAGGCCGACATCGTGGTGGGCGACCGACGGGTCGGGCAGATCCCCCACTTCTCCCGCAGCAAGAAAGCCCTGCAGCATCTCGGCAGCTGGGTCGTGCGCCGGCTCTCCGGAACCGAGGTCACCGACACGACGTCCGGCTTCCGCGCCTATAACCGCGAGGCCGCCCTCGGCTTGCTGGTCGTCGACAACTTCACCTACACGCTGGAGAGCCTGATCCAGGCCGGCAAGATGCTGGTAGCGGTCGACGAGGTCCCGATCGAAACCAACCCTCAGGCTCGTGAGTC
This sequence comes from Solirubrobacterales bacterium, assembly GCA_036374255.1. GTDB lineage: Bacteria > Actinomycetota > Thermoleophilia > Solirubrobacterales > 70-9 > VRUE01. Next base: position 877 of record DASUUD010000023.1, read on the forward strand.
CCGGCTCTTCGGCTCGACCGGCGCCTACGTGCGGCGGAACGCGCTCTCGATCCTCCGCATCTACGCTCGCTACGAGCCGCTGCGCGTGTTTGCGGCGGCCGCCCTGGTGGTCGCGCTGCTGGCGATCGCCGCCTGGATGCCGTTCCTCCTCGACTGGATCATCAACGGGGACCGCAGCGGCCACGTCCAATCGCTGATCCTCGGCGCCGTCCTCTTCATAATCGCCACCCAGCTGCTCGCGCTCGGCGTGATCGGCGACCTGCTCGCCGGGCAGCGGGTGATGACGCAGCGGGTCTTCGAGCGAATGCGGCGGGTGGAGCTGGCGCTCGGGGTCGAGCCGTCGCATTACGAGCGCCGCGCGACCGAGCGCTGATGCGACTGCGGGAGAAGATCCCCTGGGGCCCACGCCGGGCCGGCGGCTCGGCGGCCGCCGACTACGGCCGGACCGCGAGCTTCCTCGCGATCGGGGTCGGGATGACGGGGGTGATCACCTACGTCTACTTCTTCATCGCCTCGCACGTGCTCTCCAAACCCGACTACGGAGAGATCACGGTCGTCTGGTCCGCCGTCTTCATCACCGTTTCGACCCTCTACCGCCCGGTCGACCAGCTCCTCTCGCGTCACATCTCAGAGCACCTCGCGAGGGGAGAGCCGGTGCGCGAGCCGACCCTCGTCGCGACCAAGATCCAGCTCGGCCTCGCCGCCGGGTTCGCCGCGATCACGCTGATCCTGCGTGGGCCGATCCAGGACGGATTGCTCGGCGGCAACGAAACTCTCTACTGGGTCTTCTTCTCCGCGGTTCTCTTCTACGCGGCCAGCTACTTCGCCCGCGGCTACCTCGCCGGCTTCAAGCGCTTCGGCCTCTTCGCCGCGATGATCCTCTCCGAGTCGGTCTTTCGCACCTCGTTCGCCGTGCTCGTCGCGGTCGGGCTGCTGAGCGGGCAATCGGCCGTCGCGATCGGGATCGTCGCGGCCCCGTCCCTCAGCCTGCTTGTCGTCCCACTCGCCTTCGCCCGGCAGGCGCGCTCGCGCTCGGCCCCTCCCCCGCCGGTCGAGGAAAAGCCGTCGGAATTCTCCCTTGCCCATGGAACGGGCTTCGCCGCCGCGGTATTGCTGATCATGCTCAGCGAGCAGATCTTCCTCAACGCCGGACCGCTGATCGTCAGGGGCCTGGAGGGCGCGGCGGCGGCGGGGTTCATCTTCAACGTTCTGATGATCGCCCGAGCGCCGCTTCAGCTCTTCCAGGCGGTCTCTACCAGCATTCTGCCCCACCTCACGGCCCTCCACGCCAGTGAGGAGGAGGGCAGCCGGGAGGAGTTCCACCGCTCGGTGCGGATGGTCCTGCTGGCGATCGTGGGCTTCACAGCCCTGGTTGCACTGACGGTGCTCGCCGCGGGCCCGGAGCTGATGCAGCTCGCCTTCAGCGAGAAGTTCACGTACGACCGGGCGGGCCTGCTCCTGGTAACCGCCGGGATGGGCCTCTACCTGTCGTCGGTCACCATCAACCAGGCCTGCCTCGCGCAGGGGCAGGTGCGCCGCGCCTCTGCGGGATGGATCGGCTGCGCGGCGTTCTTCATCGCCTGGTGCCTGGTGCCGGCGATCGCGGACGAGTTCAGGCGGGTTGAGATCGGGTTCTCGCTGACGGCCGGGTTACTCCTGATACTGCTTTACGGCATCTACCGCCGCCCACACGAACGCACCGAGGACGTCCCTCGCGCGGGCTCCAGCGAGGAGCTGGAGGCCCGCCTGGCCGCCGCGGACGAGGGCACCTAGGGTCGGCCGCAGCGGTGAACGGAAGCGATGCCGAGCTGATCCTCGTCGCGGGAGGGCTGCTGGCCATCGGAATCGTCGGCGCGCTGCTCGCCGACCGGATCCGCGTGCCGGGTCTGCTGCT
>DASUUD010000024.1:0-4575 GCA_036374255.1 Solirubrobacterales bacterium
GGGGTCGTAAGTTCGATTCTTACCGGCGGCACCAGCAAATCCAGGCGTTTCAGGGCAGGTGCCCCAGATCCCACACAGAGCCCTACAGGGCGGCAACCGGATGCCGGCCACCTTTCAGCCCCCACTAATTGGGCGGCCGGGCGCCACCTCTTAAGAACGCGCGCGCAGGGGCGAGGCCGGTTGCACGAGGCGGCGAGGTCCGCCGGTGAAGCCCAGCGCGGCCTTCGGCCCGTCCCCGGCGCGGGATTCCCTCCCAGGCCGGCGGCCCCCTTTTTTAAGACTCCGGCGGGGGGACGATCTCCATTCGCAAGCCGGTTGCGTCTACCAGAGGATTTGCCGGCAGCGTCTTGGCAGCGCCACCGAAGATCCGTACTAAAGGGACACGTCCCCAGGGCCATCAAAGCTGACGTTAACGGCCCGTCCGGCGGACAGGCGGGCGCAGGAGCATTGCGATGAAGTCATTCCCCGCCGGGCCTTCGCGCCCCGCCCTTCGCGCCGTGGCCGTCGTTTTGCTGCTGGGCCTCGCCCTGACCTTCCTGACAGGCCTCTCCGCCCCCGCCCGCGCGCAGGGAGAGGTGACCGTGACCATCGAGCGCGTCGAGGAGCTGGAATGCGTCGACGAGACGCTCTGGTGGTGCGGGTCGAGCGGCGACTATTACACGCGGATCGTCATCGACGGAGAGGAGTTCGTGTCCGATCCCATCGACGACGACGCGGACATCTCGCCGGGCTGGAATTTCCGGCGGATGGTCATGGACCCCTCGGCCAGCGTGCGGATCGAGATCTGGGATTCGGACGGGTTCCTGCGGTTCGGAGACGATCACGTGGACATCACCGGCGGCGAGGGGCGGAACCTCGGCCTGACGGTGAACCTGTCGGGCGGCTGCTCGGTCTCTGGCGGCGTGTCGGGGAACTGCGGCACGACGCTGATGACCGCGGGCACCAGCGACGACCGGGCGCGGGTGCGCTTCCGGGTCGACGTGACGCCGGTGCGGCTGGGAGAGGTCGAGGTGATCGCGGAGCGGTTGACGACGCTGGAATGCGTCGACGACGGGCTCTGGTGGTGCAACTCGGATGCGGATTTCTACGCCAACGCGGCCATCGACGGGGTCGAGCGGTCGAACGAAGGGCAGAGCGAGAGCGACCAGTTCGGCGACCAGGACGACGTGGCGGCGGTCTGGCGGTTCTCGCGCTGGGTCAACCTGAACCGGCGGTCGATCCCCGTCGACGTGAAGATCATGGATTCGGACGGCTGGGCCAATCCGGATGACACGGTGGACGTGCAGCCCGGCGGCGGGCGGGTGCTGGAGCTGAACCTGAACCCATCCGCCTGCACGATCTCGGGCGAGGCGAGCGGGCGCTGCGGCGACGTGCTGGACGTGGGTGCGCGGATCGACGTGAGCGGCAACGAGAGCGATCGGGCGCGCATGCAGCTTCGCATCGAGGTGCACGATCCGCCGCGGCTTTACGTGCGCTGCATCCATAAGCCGATCTGGCCACAGGCGGGGGATCTGGTGACCTTCACCGCCGACGTGCTGGATGCGAACATGCGGCCGGTGGTGGCCGACCGGATCGAGCTGTTGCAGCCCGCTGGCGGAGGCGGGAACGAACAGGTCTGCACTGGCGCGTCGACCTGCAACATCAACCTGAACGCGCCGTCGGACTTCGTCTTCGACTATGCCTGCCGGGCGGGGCTCGACGGGGTCGCTGCGGAGACAGGCGCGCGCTCCTCGATCATCGGGCCGCCGCGGACCGGACGAGCGGTGCCGGTGCTGGTCCACCGAGAGACGGACGCGGCGGAGGATCTGGTTTTCATCCCCGACAGCGACAACTACGACGGCGCGGCGGACGGGGATTTCCAGAACGACGTCTACAACGTGGTGCGGGCGGCGTTCCTGTCGGACCAGCTGTTTTTGCGGAACGGGGACCGGATGAATTTCTGGATCGCCCGGGACGAGGGAGACGCGCACGGCTTCACCGGCGACGATCCCTGCCACGACGCCCCGTCGAACTGGGCAACGGACTACACCTTCTCGGACAGCGGGGTGCTGCTGCACACTGACGATCTGCGCGACTGCGCGAACGGCGGAATCTTTTCGACCGAGCCCGGCTCGACTGCGACGGTGCGCCACGAGACCGGGCACAGCCCCTTCGGGCTGGCGGACGAATATTGCTGCGACGGGGGCTATTTCCAGACCTCGCCGAACCCCAACCTCTACGGGCCTGAGGCGTCGGGGTCGGATGCGTCGAAGACGGCCTGCGAGGCCGATGCACTGGGCGGGCTGCGGGGCGCCTGCATTCCTTGGGTGTCCGAGCGGGTGTCGGAGGGCGACCGGTTCTACCGGCTGGACCACGCCCCCGCGCACGATGCGGTCGAGGTCGAGAACGACCGGATGCTCGACAACCTTGTCCCCCGAGCCGCGGACGAGCGCCGCATCCAGGCGGTGTTCGACGCGCTGCCGTGACCAGGAGGGTAGGAAGATGAGACCTCACACTGTGCTTTCCGTCGTGGTCGTGGTGGCGATCCTGGGGCTGGTGGCGCTCGGGGCGTGGATCTGGTGGCCGCAGGAGGTGGAGCCGGGCCGCGTGGTGGCCGAGGAGGTCGAGCCCGAGCCAGTGGAGAAGACCGTCGACGGAGGCGAGATGACCGGGGCGACGGCGGAGGTGCCGGAGTTCGGGCCGAAGGTGTTCGTGTTCGACATGGGCGTGGGCGCGGGGGGCTCGGTGACGCTGGGCAACCCGCGGCTGGTCTACGGCGGCGCGCCGAACGCGGCGTCCCTGCCGGAGATGTTCACGGTGGAGCTTCTGGACGCGGCGGGCGAGGTGCTGGCCGCGCGTCCGGTGTTCGACCCGCGCTGGACCTTCGTCTGGGACGACGAGGAGGACCGCGACGAGGTGGCTTTGGCCGAGGCGGCGGAGGCGCCGGTGGTGGTGCGGTTCGTGCCGGGGGCGGCCGTGGCCGCCGTGCGGCGCGAGGGGGTGGTTGTGGCGGAGGTGGAGGTGTCGGGGCTGGTGGCGGCGTTCTGCCAGAAGAATGCCGAGGATCCGGATTGCAGGGGGGTGGAGGGGACTGAGCCGAATTAAGGGGCTGACGCGACAGCTGTGCTGAGAGAGGAGGGCAGCGCCCGCCTGGGGGGCGCTTGCAAGGTCTGCCATATGCGGCGGCCGCGACCCCGCCTGGCAGTTGTGCCTCTTGAGGGGTTGGAGGAAGCGCCCACCTGACTCGGGGCTGAGGTGCACAGGAAGAAGAAGCTGGCAAGCAATCAGCCCCCTCGCCTATCGGGCCTTCCAGGCCGGCTGGTCGTGATCGTCTCGGAGCCTCCGTCAATCCGAGCACGGCCGATCTCGAGGTCAGGGCCGCCGACCGGCAACATGAGGTGGAGGCCGAGGCGATATCCTCAACGTGCTGGCGATGCGGATCTTGTGTGGGTTCGCCCGATACGATACTCTTCGCGTAATCAGTCTGGATCATCGTTCATGCTTGCTCATCCCGCGGCTCCGCCACGCTCCAATCTCCGACCCCTGGGTGCCCTGTCGTGTCTGGGCGCTCTGGTGCTCGGAGCCGGCCAAGCCAGCGCCCTGCCGAGTATTCAGCTCGAATCGCCGCCGGGCTTCCTGCTCGTTCAGGCGGCAGAACCCGGCGGGCAAGCGTCCGCCGAGCAGCCGGCGCAAGAAGATGCGGCGGCGGCGTTGGCCGATCTGAACGAGGTGTTGGCAGCCACGCAGGCCAAGCTCGAGGAGCTGTTCGATGCCACGGCGGCGTTGGCCGAACAGCGCGAGGCGTTCGACGACATCAAGCAGGAGAACGAGCGCCTGGCCGCCGCCCTGGAGGAGGCGAACGCCCGTCGGGCCGATCTGGAGCGTTCGAGCGAAGGTGCCGAAGCGCGCATTGCCGAGCTCACCGAAGCCGTCAATGTGGCGGTGCGGGAGGCAGCGCGCATCGACAAGGAACTCGCCGCGCTGCGCCAGGACAATGCCGACCTCGAGCAACGCCTCGCCCGCGCCGATACGGCCGCGGAGACCAGGCTCGAGCAGACCCGGTCCGAGATGCAGGCAAAGGTCGAGGCGGCGACGGGCACGGCCGAGCAGCTGCGGGGCGAGGTCGCTGATCTTCGAGAACAGCTCCAGCGCGCGGGTCAGGAGCTCGCGCAGGCGGAGCGCGCTCGCGAGCAGGTCGCTGCGCGGACGACTGAGATGGAGGAGGCGGCCGAGCGTTCCGACGCCGAAGCTGAGCGTCTGAAAGCCGAACTGGCCGCGGTGAAACAGCAGCTTGGTCAGGCGGCGACGGCGGCGGTCGAGGCCGAGCGGGCGCGGCAGACGGCAAGCGGCGAAGCGGAACAGCTGCGCGGCGAGTTGGAGCGAGCGCGTGAAGAGCTGGCCGCGGCAAAATCCGAGGTCGACCGTTTCAGCACCGCAAACACCGAGCTCGAGAAGCAGGTCGAGGCATTGCAGGCGGATTCGCAGTCGGCCATGGAGGCGGCGCGCCGCAATCTCGTTATGATGGAAGAGAAGATTGAGGAGCTGAACGCGGCGCTCGCTGGGGCGGGACTGGCGGCGGCGCCGGACAGCGAGTCC